>JAEYUU010000402.1 GCA_023429545.1 Verrucomicrobiota bacterium | reverse complement strand
CACCGCCTCCTTGCTCGAGTCCATGTTCGCCAGCCAGGCGTTGGTGGTCTTCTCGTAGTGCGTGCCATTCACGGCCCACTGCTGCTCAATCTTCAGATCGTCCTGAAAATGCAGCAGGAGATCATGGGAGGGCATCTGGCCTCCGGCAAAGAAGTACCGGGCCAGCCATTCCCGCTCATTCGCGGCCTCGTAGTGGTACGCCGTGTCGCGATGTGTGAAAATGTGCACGAAGAGCTTCCCGCCTGGCTTCAGCCACGAGGCGATCCGCTGCAGCAGTTCGGCGTAGTTCTTCATGTGCTCGAACATCTCCACGCTCACCACGCGGTCGAAGACACCCTCGCCCTCCCCCTGGTAGCCAACCATGTTCGCCGTGCGCACCGTGAGGTTCTTCAGTCCGCGTTGTGTCGCCTGATGGTCGATGAATTCCTTCTGTGTGGAGGAGTTGGAGACGCTTGTGATCCGGGCATTGGGGTAGTGCTCGGCCATCCAGAGGGAGAGCGAACCCCAGCCGCAGCCCAGTTCGAGAATGCGCTGCCCATCCCGCAGTTCAGCACGCTCGCAAGTCAGCTTCAGCATCGCGGCCTCCGCCTCGTCGAGTGTTTTCGTGGTTTCATCCCACCATCCCGAGGAGTACTTCAAATGACGTCCCAGACAGAGCTGGAAGAAGGGCGTGGGCAGTTCGTAGTGCTGCTCGTTGGCGTCCGCGGTGTTGATGGCGATCGGGCTGCGCTTCAATCCCTCGATGTGATCCTGCAGCGCGCGCTGCCGTGCCTCCACCTCCTCAGGGCGTTTCTCGCGCAGGGTGGTGGCCAGCCGCTGGCGAATGCCAAAACGAATCAATGAATCCGGAAGGACACCCTTCTCCAGTAGATTTTCGGTGATGCTCATGACGTGTGTTTGTTGGGGGACCAGGGGATGAAGGCACTCGTGGTGCGCTGATATTCACGGTAGGCCTCGCCTTTGCTCTCGATGGAGCACTTCTCAGTGAGCGGGATGCCCGTCACCCGAAGCAGGAAGTACGTGATGAGGAGCGGGGCGTAGATGGTGACCCATCCCCAAGGCGCGGTGCAGGCAAAGAGCCAGAAGCCAATCCAGATCACGGACTCGAAGAAATAGTTGGGATGCCGGGAGTAGCGCCACAAGCCAACGCTGCAGATCCTGCCCTTGTTCGCAGGGTCGGCCTTGAACTGCTTCATCTGCCAGTCGGCGACCGCTTCGCCCACAAATCCCGCCAACCACACGCCTAATGCAATCCACTCAAACGCCGAGATGCGGGGAGCGCCATGCCGCATGGCCAGAAGCATGGGAACAGAAAGCAGAAGGATCAGGAGCGCCTGCGCCTGGAAGAAAAAGAAGAACTTCATCGCCATGCCCGGCCCGGCCCATTTCTTCCGCAGCGATGCGTAGCGCACATCCTCCTTGGGATGATGCTTCGCAATCCGTACCAGCAGATGCGTGCCCAGTCGGAGACTCCAGGCCAGACCCATGCCCAGCACCAGCATGCGTCGCGGCGGATAGCCATGCACCGTCCCCAGGTACAGCGGCAGCAATAGCGCGAGTCCATAGGACCAGGCAATGTCCACGAAGCTCCAGTTGTCCAGCTTGCGGCTGATCAGCCATGTGGCGGTGAAGAACCCAATCATCACCACAGCGCCAAGGAGAAGTGCCTTGAAGAGCTCCATGTGCATCCCAGCATCGACAATCAAGTCCCGCATCATGGCATCATCCCCGATACACCAGCAGTTCACGGACGCCGGCATCAGGGGGTAGCCGGAAGAGCTTGTTGAGCGCGTACACGGCCATGGCGATATTCCCCAGCAGCAGGATGGCCACGAACCAAACCGCACGCTTTACCCACGACGTCTCCTTCCAGCACACCCAGCAGTAGAAGGTCAGGAAACCAAAGTAGGCGTCGAAGAGCGTGGCGATGAACCAGGGATGCGTGGCCACCTCACGAGGCGTCTTCCACAGTGCCACGGACATGCTGGCCCATCCGGTGACCCAGAGCATGCTCACCAGAACACCCAGGAAGAAGATACGGAGTGCCTAGATCATGACCGTAGCCCGCGCAGGGTCTGGTTATTCGGCCGGGTATAGCACGCCTGTACCACGCTGATGTTCCGGTGGTCGAAGGCGGCCTCACAGTATTGCAGGTAGTAGTTCCACTTCCGGATGAACCGGCGGTCAAATCCGAGTGCCTCCACCTCTGGCATCTTTGCATGGAAGCGCTCCCACCAGGTTCGCAGCGTGCGAGCGTAGCCGGATCCCAGATCTTCCATCTCATGCAGGAACAGATCGCCCGTGCGGTTCAGCGCCTCGTTCACCCGTGCGACGCTGAGCAGCAGTGATCCGGGGAAGATGTGCTTCTGGATCCAGTCCGTGCCCCTGCGCAGGTGGTTGTAGTTCCGATCCGGCACGGTGATCATCTGCACTGCCAGCAGGCCGTCGCGCGTCAGAAGCTCCGCGCATTTGGCGAAGTAGGTTTCCAGGTAGGCATCACCCACCGCCTCGAGCATCTCGATGGACGCGATCTTGTCATACTTCCCTGTCACATGGCGATAGTCCTCCAGACGGATGTCCACCTTGTCCTCCAGTCCCTCGCGACGGATTCGTTCCGTAGCGAAGCGATGCTGCGCTTCAGAAATGGTAATGGCGGTGACCCGGCATCCATAGGTGCGCGCGGCATAGGCGCTGAAACCTCCCCATCCGCAGCCGATCTCCAGCACACGGTCGCTGGATTGGAGCCGGAGCTTCTGGCACAGGGCGTCATATTTCTGCGCCTGTGCCTCCTCAAGAGACTGGTCCTCGCGCGTGAATTTCGCGGCGGAGTAGGTCATCGTGTCGTCCAGCCACAGCGAGTAGAAGTCATTTCCCAGGTCGTAATGCTCCGCAATGTTGCGACGGCTCGTGCGCACGCTGTTGGGCCGCAGCCAGTGCTGTACTCGATTGTACCAGCGCAGCAGGTTGAGCGACTTCACCCGCTGGGAAGAACATTCGCAGCCAGGCGTGCGATTCAGATTCTCGATGAACCAGCCCACCACCTTCGCGACGCTGCCTGTATCCCAGTCACCGGAGACATAGGCTTCACCAAAGCCGACATTTCCAAACAGACACACCTGGTGGAAGAAGCGCTCACGCCGGCGAACGCGAATCTCCGCCGTCACCGGCTCATTCTCCCCGCCAAACACACGGGTCCGCCCATCCGGCCAGGTCATGCGCAGGGCTCCGTGGCGGAATTGGGAAAGCGCCTTGACCGTTAGGGTCTCACAAAGGGTCCAGTGCCCGGCTCTGGACGCGAAAGGTCTCTCTCTCTCGGTTTCCTCGAAGGTCAGGATATCACTCATGGCGGTGTCGTCTGGCTGGCGATGGAACGATGCGGCTTAAGCACGCCGCGTTGCAGTTGGGGATGGGAGGCTTTTCGATGCAGTGGTATACGCCGCATCCATAGAAGGAAGGCGTGCCAGTGGATCAAGAAAATGACCTTGAGCGTCAGCAGGGGGTATTTCAGCGCATACCAGAGGAGCCTGCCATCCGTCAGCGGACGGCGGTCTCCAGTGAGGGCGCTGAGGAGGAGGCGCCGGTCTCCCTCGAGGTCGTCGATGTGAATTTCCAGCTTTTCCCCGGGCACCGGCAGCTTGAAGTCAAAGTTCAGGTCCAGTGCGGTGAAGGGCGAGACATAGAAATGTTTCGGCGTCACCAGGCGGAACCTCCCGGCTTCATCCATCTCGCGCAGGAGGTAGGGCTTCTGCTCGCGGAAGGTGTTCGTCACCTGGGCCACCACGCAGACCGGTTGTTCCTGCGCATCGAAGCAGTAGAAGAAGGACACCGGATTGAAGCCATATCCAAAGACACGGGGAAACGCCAGCAGCCTCACCCGCGCGATGCTCTCGACTGACATGCCCTGAAGCCGGATCCATTCCAGAAGATTCTCCCGCACCGTGCCCTTGCCCATGTCGAGGTGATCGCCGTCGAAGAACGAGAAGACGTTGAAGCGGTTCCTTGAGAAAAGAGTCAGGCCAGCGGCAAGTTCGTCCAGTTCATCCAGGTCCAGCCAGAGGTAGAATACGCTATAGTTGAAATGATGCTCCTTCGGGGTGAGCCGATGATGCATCACCTTGCATTGGTATATCGCGCTGGAGAATCCTTTCACCATGGGTCCCCCCTCAGAATGTCCCGGCACAGCGACACGGCGGATCCGAAGGCGTCTTCATGAAACCCGTACCGGAAGTAGCTGCCGCAGAAGAAGGTCGTCTGGTTTGCGCTGCGGCGGTTCAGTTCGGGAAGCTCCTTCTGTGCTGCCACGGCCGCGACGTCGAAGAGCGGGTGCGTGTAGGCGATCCGCTTGAGCACCCTGCCCGGGTCCACCATGTCATCCGCATTGAGGCTGACGAAGTAATTCGCCTTCTCGGATACGCCTTGGAGCTTGTTCATCCAATAGTGCGTGGTGGGCCGGATGCCGCCGCCCCGCAGCGGCTGGACGAGGTAGTTCCAGGCGGCCCAGCAGCGGCGCGTCTTGGGCATGAATTTCTCATCCGTGTGCAGCACAGCGGAGTTGGGCTGGTATTTGAAAGGGCTGAGCAGCCGCCTTTCCATCTCGTCCGCGTCAGACAGCAGGCGCAGCGACTGATCCGCGTGTGAGGCGAGGATGACCTTGTCATAGGCCACCGCAGGTCCCTGCTTCGGTTGCACCATCACCATGCCCTCTCCTGTCCGACTCACTCGCTCTACCGGGTTGGAGAGCTGGATGCGCTCGCGGAATGGCGCCGTGAGTCTTTTCACATAGCTCTGCGCACCAC
>JAEYUU010000395.1 GCA_023429545.1 Verrucomicrobiota bacterium | reverse complement strand
CGACAGCGACTCCTCCAAGTGGCAGATCCCCTCGCATCGCCTGGATCTGCAGCGCTCCATCGATCTCGTGGAAGAGGTCGCGCGTGTCGTGGGACTGGATCGCGTGCCGGGCCGGGCCGCAGGCGCCTTCTCCCCGGCGCAGGCCACGGACCGCACCTATGATTTCACCATGACCCTGCGCCATGCGCTGGTGGAGCGTGGATTCTTCGAAGCACAGACGCTGCGCCTCATCGCCACCTCGCAACTCGGTGATGTGCTGGGCCAGCCTGTGGCTGCGGGGAAGGCCCTCGCCGTGCGCAATGCGCTCAGTGAAGATCACACCACGCTGCGCCCGCGCCTCATCCCGGGCCTGCTTGCCACCACGGCGCTGAACATCCGCCAGGGTCTGCAGCGTCTGCGTTTCTTCGAGACGGGCCGTGTGTTTCTGATGAACCCGAATGGCACGAATCGCGAGGAGGAACGCGTCGCGATTCTCCTGAGCGGTCTCGCGGAAGCATCTTCTTGGGCCCAGCAGAAAAGCGCGCCGGTGGATATCTTCCATCTTCGCGGGGTGCTGGAGACGCTGCCGGGCATTGCCGGAAGCAGCATCGAACTCGCGCCCAAGCCGCTCGAAGGCTGGCTGCTTGCCGCGGAAGTGAAGCGTGGCAGCAAGACACTCGGCTGGATCGCCCAACTGCATCCTGCGCGCGCGCGTGAACTCGATGCGCGCCATCCCGTGTATGTCACCGAGCTTTCCCTCAGCGCGCTGCAACAAGGCGCGCAAGGCACGGCGAAATTCACCGATCTGCAGCGCTATCCGAGCATCACCCGTGACGTGGCGCTTGAGGTTCCTGCCGATCTGCCCAGCGCAAAGATCGCCGCCTTCTTCTCCTCACAAAAAGAACCGCTGCTTGCCGCCGCGGAAGTGTTTGACATCTTCGCGGATCCCACAGGACAGAAGCTCGCAAGTGACAAAAAGTCAGTGGCTTGGAGCTTGACCTATCGCGCCACGGATCGAACATTGGAGTCGAAGGAAGTGGATGAAGCGCACAGCCGGGTGCTCAAGGCACTGGTTGGCACGCTCCCCGCTACCATTCGCTGACAACAGACTTTCTGCTCTTTTCACATCTCCCCATTTCCGGAAACGGATACCACTCTCCTGCAGTGCTCGTCTCTTGGGTCGCACATGGCCCGAACCGATAATTGAAAGCACCGGGGGTTGCGCATCTGGTGCCTATGCCACGCCTTAACTGGACGGCAGACGTACCTGCCAGCGGATCCCCACCCTGACGCTCCATTTGGGAACGGCAGCCAGCTGCCCTGACGGCACACGTGGGACTCTAAACCGCCCTGCTGTTGAGCTTGCTCCGGCAGGGCGGTTTTCTTCTTCCAGATGAATTATCGATCGTGCAAAAGGCCTGTGAACCCCCTCCCTTGTAATGTGCCCCGGAATAGATGTCCAGCGGCATGGACGCGCCGGAGATGTATGGTAGACTCGCAGTTCAAGCAGCCATTATCCGCTCCAATGAAAGCTTGCTCCTACCTCCTTGCCGCCGCCGCGCTGATCCTGCTGGCGAACTGCACCGCCCCGCAGCATCCCACGAGAGCCACGCAGCAGCGCCCAAGGCCAACTGGGTCAGGCTACAGCGATCCGGATCTTGTGATGCTCGCGCAACATACCGAAAACCGCCGCAGCGGGATGAACATCGGGTTCTACTCCGGTTGGCGGCAGTAACTCTGATTATTTCAGCGAAAGGATGAAGGCCTTCACATCCTCCAATTCCTGCGGCTTGAGGATCAGATTCATCGGCGGCATGGGAGACACCGGCGTGGCGGTGTACCCTTCTGCCAGCACTGCATTGGGCTCGATGAGACTCTTCCACAGGTATGCCGCGTCCTTGCGCGAGGCGATGCCATCCAGCGCAGGCCCTACCGGGCTGCCCTTCCCCTTGAGCACGTGACAGTTCATGCAGGCGGCCACCGGATGCTTCCAGAAGATGTCCTCTCCGCGCGTCGCATTGCCTGCCAGCACCTTCTCCTCCGCATCCTCCACCGGAAGCAGTTCGCACAGCTTCACATCATCGAAAAGGCCATCACCCTTGGCCACGTGAAGAAGGTTGATGCTCGCCTTCGTGCGCTCCTTGCTGTTGAACTGGGCCTCTACCTCCACCCAGCCACTTTCTTTCGCCGTCAGTTTCTCCGTCTCGGCGCGGCCGATGTGATCGTTGAGGCTCACCTTGCCTTTCATTGCGTGTGACCGAACCCAGGCACTGAGACGGTATTGAGTATTAGGTTTCAGTGTCACCTCCGCATACAGACTTGTATCCGCATGATCGCGGGTAATGACACGCAGAAACTTCTGTCCGCCGTGGGCACCGCCTGGGTCGGCGACTACCTTCCACTCCGCGCCGGCATTGCCTGGTTGCCTGCCGTAGTCGCGCCGCCTCCATCCCTTGGGCAGACCATTGGCAGCGAGTTCTTCAAAGCCCGGGTTCGGAAGCAGACTGGGGCCTTCCATCCAGG
>JAEYUU010000347.1 GCA_023429545.1 Verrucomicrobiota bacterium | reverse complement strand
TTGATGGCCTGCTCCCAGGTGGCGAATTCCTTCTCCAGTTCCGGGGAAGAATGTTCGCTCATGCGTTGCTCCAGGGCCGCGATTTCATCCTCGAGCGCTTTCATCTTCTCCTTCTGCTCGGGGGTGGGCTTCGGCAGCGTGGGAGATTCGGTTGGTTGGTCGGTGTCCTCCGTCTGGTTGAAGATGGCAAAGAACTCGTAGTACTCCTGCTGTGAGATGGGGTCGAACTTGTGCGAGTGGCACTGTGCGCATCCCAGCGTGAGACCCATCCAGGTCTGCATGGTGGTGGCGATGCGATCCTTCACGGCGGCCACGCGGAACTCCTCATCATCCGTGCCGCCCTCGGTGTTTGTCATCGTGTTGCGATGGAAGGCCGTGGCCACGAGTTGTTCCTCCGTCGCCTCCGGCAGCAGGTCGCCCGCGATTTGCTCCACCGTGAACTGATCATACGGAAGGTTGCGGTTGAAGGCATTGATGACCCAGTCGCGGTAGGGCCAGATGTTCAGGCGCAGCGGATCGCTGCCATACCCTGCGGAGTCCGCATAGCGCGCGATGTCCAGCCACACCCGTGCCCAGCGCTCGCCATAGGCCGGCTTCGCCAGGAAACGATCCACCATGCGTCCGTAAGCGCCCTCTTCCTTGTCCGCGAGAAATGCCTGCACCTCCGCCGGCGAAGGCGGCAGCCCGGTCAGGTCGAGCGCCACACGGCGTATCAGGGTGTACCTGTCCGCCTCAGGAGCCATCGTCAGACCGTGTTCCTTTTGCTTCAGAGCAATCCACGCATCGATGGGCTCCATCTTGACCTTTGACTGTTGACCGGTGGCCTCCGGAGTTTTTTTCACCGGCGGGACGAAGGCCCAGTGGTCCGCGTATTCAGCGCCCTGCTTGATCCATTTCCGCAGCACTTCAATCTCCCGCGTGCTCAGCGCGTGTCCGTGATCCGGCGGCGGCATCACGTCATCTGGATCCTTGCTCAGGATGCGCTTCATCACCTCGCTGTTGTCAGGGTCCTTCGGTTTCACTGCGAAGGTGCCCTTGTGATCCTTCACCGCCTCCTCGCGCACATCGAGCCGCAGCTTCGCCTTCCGCGAACCTTCATCCGCGCCGTGGCAGGAATAGCATTTCTCCGAGATGACTGGACGCACGTCGCGATTGAAGTCCACGATGGCGGGCACAGGCCGGTTCTTGAAGACGTCGCCGTGGGGGTTCTCCTCGGCATGGATTGTCACCGCCAAGCCAAGGAGACCTGCGGTAAGGGTGCAACGGGGAAGGGAACGCGGAGCGGCGATCATGGGAAGGTGCAGAAAGGGAAGTACGAGCTGGCGACACCCAGTTTCTCAAGAGCTGGGCCGGGGGGCAAGGCCTCAGCACCCCCGGGGATGGATCATGCTTTTACAGAACTTTTACAATCCATTCACCCTGAGTTGACGCATACGCCGTGAGTGGTGCCAGAATCTTCCTGTTCAACCCCGGCCCTTTTTCCCTACCCACCTTATGAAAGCTTGTATCCCGCTCTTTGCCATCTTCATCTCGCTGGCGCTGTCCGCCCAGGAGCCTCCGGTCAACACGGCCAGGCCACACGCCAAACCTCCCGGCGACCCTTTTGTGAAGGTCAAGCCAGATGCCAAGGCCGTCCCTGACAGAAAGCCAGATGACTTACCCCCGGTTCCCTGGGCTCCCCCTCCTCATCACTTGGTTTTCACGTTTGAGACCTACAAGTTGCCGCAGAGCGCTCTCGATGCCCTGCACGCCGAGGGACACGCGCCCCAAGCATTCTTTGACCGGGTGCGCCAGCTGGTGGTGGCCGGCGAGGCCAGCCTGGAAACCATCATTGCCGTGCCGACGCGGAGCGGCCAGCGAGCCGCCTTCGAGAGCGTGGATGAACTCATCTACCCTACCGAGTTCGATCCTGCAGTACCCGGCAGGCCGTTCCATTTTCCCACGGCCTACGAGACGCGCCCTCTTGGCGAGCGCATCGAGGTGGATCCTGTTGAGTCGCCGGACGGGAATGTGGCAGATCTCAATATGAGCCAGGAATTCGTCCGACTGGTGGGATTCTCGGTCGCCAAGGCTGACCCGGCGGCGGACGGGGAGGTGCAGCCGGTCTTCGCGACTCGCAAGGTGACCACTTCGATCACTTGCAGGCTCGGTGTGCCCACACTGCTGGGCACCACCAGTGCTCCAAAAAATACCGGCGTCCCTGGAGCGGATGGGGATGGGTCCGTCAGTGTCACCTTTGCCCGCTATCGCCACTGCGCTCCCGGGCTGGCGGAGGCATCTCCCGTAGGAACTGAGGGCGATGAGAGTTCAAAGAACATGCGCATTGTGTTCCGCTTCTACTCACTGCCCCGGGAGAAGGCGCGAGACTTGCTGGCGGAGACTGTGGATGCGGAGAAGCTGCACTCCCAGGTGACCTCCCTGCCAGCGGAGGAGGTGAAACTGGAGCGTCTCATCACCATCATCACCCGTTCGGGCCAACGAGCCACGACCGAGGAAATCGGAGAATGGACCTACGGAACTGAGGTGCATTCCTCGCACCCCCCCAAAGTGGAAGGGGAAACCAATGACGCGAGAAAGCCGGCCCATTTGAATGACTCTGAAGTGAAGCCGGGACCTGCGCAGCCCGTGTTCCAGAAAGGTGAACCGCTGCTGCCAGCAGGCTATTCCGCCTTTGAGATGAGGCCCACCGGCTGGCGCATCGAGATTGATCCTGTGCTGGCGGAGGATGGACGGAGGGCGGATCTCAATCTCGCACCCCAGCTCACGGAGTACCGCGGCATCGTCCAGGGGCATCCCTTGCTGTCCCGGTATCCGGAGCAGCCGTTGTTTGCCACCCAAACAATCACCACGTTGGTGACGGCAGCGATTGATCGGCAGTGCTTTCTGGGAACGATGAACAGGCCACGCGAAACCGGCGTAAACGGCCGGAAAGATGATGGCCGGACCTGGTTCGCGTTTGTCAAGGTGACGGTGGAATGACAGGTGCCCACCTTCGACGAGCTGCACGCAGACTTTTGCTTCACGCCGCACGAGTTTTAGATCACCCTTGGTTCATCGGTATTTGATCTGATTTTCCCATGGTTTCCGTGGCGCCTCGTCTTCCGCTGGTGCTGCTGCTCTTCACGGCGGCATGCATCATGGCAGGAGGCGTCGCGCTCTCCCGGCGTGAGCAGGTGATCCGCATCCCGCAAGAACGGGAGCCCTTGCGCAAGTTTGCCACGGCGCTTCAAAAGGAACTGCTGCGGCTGGAGAAGCTGCACGAGGAACATTTGGAGAACCTGTCGCGCCGCCTGGACATGACCGACACGCCGCGCTCCCGGCAGGACTGGGCTAATATTGCGGGCATCGTGGAGTGCTCCCTTCTCCCGCGTACCAAGGGACCTCCAGAGGAGTATGTGCGGCTGACTGGCGTCCCTTACGGAGCCTATCACAGACCCACTTTTGATGCACCGTCGCTTCAGAGGTCTGATTTCCGAGTGCTGGATCGTGCGACGTTTACGGATGCAGCCGGTCCCACTCAGGGATGGCTGGAGGAGCCTGGATGGCCGCTCATGTTCTGGAGCCAGCGCCCCAAGTCCTTTGTGGTCTTCTTCACCATCGAGACCAGGGACGTGCAAACGGCCATGAATGGATGGATCGCCACCTGGTTGCAGCAAGAACCCGCTCACCGAAGCTTCCTGAGCGGCCACGCTGAGCTTTTGGGCCCGCAGGGTGACCGGCTGGCGGCCGCCGCGGGATCCGCCGCCACGTCCGAACCAGCCCACTGGTCCCAAGTGCTGCCCACGCGCTACGGCAGCTGGCAGGTGGTGTATTGGGACAGGATTGAAACAATGATGACCCATCACAGACCCACTCTTGCCATTGCAGGAGCATTGTCTGCGCTGGTGGCCATGCTCGGAGCGTTTGTGCATGTGCAGCAGAGCCGTGCCCGCCGGCTTGCCATGCAGCGAGTCTCCTTTGTGAACCGCGTCTCGCACGAACTGCGCACACCGCTTACCAACATGCTGCTGAACCTCGATGTTATTGAGGACTTGTTGCCGGCGAATTCCCGCGCCGGCTCGCGGCTTGTCATGGTCAGGGAGGAAGCACGGAGGCTTGCGAGGCTCATCGAGAATGTCCTCACCTTCTCGCGACGCGAGCAGGGTGCCCTGAAGGTTCATGCGGTGGAATGTCGCCCCTGCGGGATTGTGGATGATGTGCTCGCGCATTTCGCGCCGGGCTTCGCACGGAGGGACATCGCAGTTACGCGCCGGCATGACGGGGGTGATGCTCCCTG
>JAEYUU010000323.1 GCA_023429545.1 Verrucomicrobiota bacterium | reverse complement strand
GGCTAGAGCATCCCAATCTGAACTATGGCCGCAAAATCAGAGGCTCAAGGCAACTCGTCCCGGAGGGACGTTGGAATATTAGCCGGTGGTGCAGGGAGACTTGGCGACCGCAACCACCGGACCCTTGCGCCAGAAATCCACGCGTCCCGGATGGGACGCCGGAAGAGCATGACAGCGTCCCGACACGTGAGAGAGGCCATGGCACACCTTCCGCCGTCGCCTCCGGGACGGCATCTCCTGGACTTCGATGATCCGGTGGTTCCCGGCCTGATTACAGGCCTCCACCACCGGCTACATTTCCAACGTCCCTCCGGGACGCTGCAGTTTCAATGAACATGCTCCAGCAAACCAGACAGACCGCAGGGCAGTGACAGAACTTTTACGACTCATTCAACGCGGCGGCCCCACTTTATACGATATCCCGGCTCCTGCCTGCATGCATGCATGCATGGCACTGCATCCGTGCCTCTCCCGCATGAGCCCACTGGCGCGCAATTAGCAGCGTGCGCATGACATCAGCCTCCTCTTCTCTCTTCTTCCTCTCCCCCATCTCCATCCCCATCCGGCCTTATGAGTTCCTCTGTAGATGTGCCTCCTTTCACTGCGGACACCACCCACGCGAGGTCCCCCGTGAGACAGCTTTCCGTGTTTCTCCACAATCGAGTCGGCGCCTTGCTCCACCTCGTGAAGCTGCTCAATGAGCACCAGATCGAAGTGCTCGGCCTGAGCGTGCAGGACAGCGTGGATCTGACCCTGGTGCGCCTCATCGTGACCGACCCGCAGAGCGCGGAAGAGGTCTTCATCGCCGCCGGCCATTCGTGTGCCAGCAAGCCCATCGTGGTGGTGGAACTCAAGCAGGGAGTGCATGACCTGGGCCACGCGCTCAGTGGACTGCTGGCGGCGGAGATCAACATCCACCACGCCTATCCCCTGATGATACGCCCCGGCAGCAAGCCACTCCTGGCCCTGCATGTGGACGATCCGGAGGTGGGTGGTGAATCCCTGAGCAAGTGCGGCTTCAAGGTGCTCTCGCAGGATGAACTGACGCGGTAGGGTGGAGCGTTTGATCGGAGCCGGTGATGGAGACCTGTAAACAGGCCTTCCCGCGGGGCGCATGGGCTTTGGGACCAACATGACTCCCCGCCGTTAAATACGCCCTTTCATCATCGGGGTGGCAGTCACGCCGGATGCCTCTCCGCCGAAGGCGTAGAGCACCGATCACACCTTATCCTGACGCCGATGCGCTCCACGGCGTTTTCTCCACACGCTTGCCAGCATCGGTGCCCTGGGACGAAATGCAAAGCCAGTGAAGTCCTTGAAAGCGGATGCCGTTTTGACTGCACCGCCCCATCTCCTGAATACGCAGAGCTTGCATCAAGGATGGAGAAACAAAATGCCTGACCGCAGTTGGGCGGAGGCGGCTGAAATGTGACAGGATCGTCACGGTTGCAGAACTTGCGCCCGGCAGGTGCTTATTGCGTGACACCCGGCACACCAGACAACGCCGACCTCAAACCGTTGGTCATGTGTCGGAATCGTTGCACTCCCCCGCTCGACCATTCCGGCGCACTACGCAACATGGGCGCGTGCTTCCGGGCAGCAATGCATGGTGGCACAGCAACACTCAACAGACTCCACTCACACATACATGAAATTCAAAATCGCCCTACTCCTGCTGGCTGCAGGATGCTCCACCAGCCTCCCCGCCGGTGAGCCCGCCATCGTGGCATCCGGCAAAAGCGCCAAGGATGTTGTCGTCACGAAGGAAGAGAAGGAGAAATCCATCTACGACAAGATTTGGGGCATGGCCACGCTCTACAAGAACAAGGACAACCCGTTCCTGCAGGAGCTCGCCATCGTGGGCCGCCAGCAGAATGAATATTATTATTTCGACGCAGATCAGGGGCAGGACGACGACTGGATCAACCGCCGCACACGCATCGGTCTGAAGGCCAAGGTTTTTGAAACCTTCACGCTGCACGGCGAGGTGGATCTGGATCTCCAGGATCCCAATCCGATGTACAACAAGCTCACGGATGCCTACATCAAGTGGTCGCCCTCGAAGGCATTCAACCTGACGGTGGGCAAGCACGGCACGAAGTTCACCCTGGATGGCTCCACCAGCTCCACGGCGCTGATCACCATCGACCGCAGTGCCATCGCGAACAACTTCTGGTTCCCGGAAGAATACATCCCCGGCGTGAGCATCGGCGGTGAAGTGGGCAAGTGGATTTACAACGTGAGCTACTTCTCCTCAGGGGAGGCATCACCCGAGTTCGGCGAATTCAATGCCGGCAGCTTCGGAGTGGTGAGCGTGGGCTACAACCTCGCCGAAGCCCTCGGCGTGGACAAGGCGGTGCTGCGCGCCGACTTCATGTACCAGGATGAAAATCCCGGCAACACCCGTGGCGAACCGAGCCCCTTCACCCGCAATCATGAGATGGTGGGCTCGATCAACTTCCTCATGGAAGAGGGCCGCTTTGGCCTTGGCACCGACCTGGTGG
>JAEYUU010000272.1 GCA_023429545.1 Verrucomicrobiota bacterium | reverse complement strand
GTCGAAAGTAGGAGGAGTGGATGAAGGCCGTGCTGGCGCCGTCATGCGCCACGAAACCTGTATGGCAATCGAGACCCACGATGTAGATGCCGGGACCATGCTGCTCCAGATAAGTAACGATGGTCTCAAGCGGCTTCTCATAGAAAACGCGGATCGTCTTTTCCTCACACAGGCTGCGGATGATTGTCTGCGAAGGTTGCTGCGCGAGCTTGATGCGCGGCAGCTTGATGTCCACATCACGCAACGTGGTAGTCACGAAATACCCGCACGCGATGGCGCCTTCACCAGGAACCTCGGAGATGCCGTTGAAGTCCCAAGCGGTGCCATCCCATGCCGGGAAGATTTCCGTGAGCAGCGACTTCATCAGGAGTGAGCGTGCCTCAGCGATCGTTTCCGTTTTAGCGATCCCATCACCGGATGCGTAACGGAGTTGCAACGCATGGCGTTTCGTAGTTAGCTCGGTCAGCGTCATCCGATACTCCGAGCGTTTCTCCTTGAGCATGTCAGGAGTGATGCTGGCAGAGGGGACGATGCGCGCCAACTCCTCGCCTTGGCAGGGTGTGGCGGGCGACAGCGCCAGCAACGACCACGCGAACCCGAGAAGACTCGACAGGGCAGGGGACCAGGGCATGCCACACCCATTTCTCCAACTGGGGGGAATGTCAGGTAAACGGCCTGTAAAATCGTCACGGGGCACGCCCGTGCTTTGCGCCACGCCGGTTCCTATCGGGCGGAGTGCAATCCCGGATCTTTTCCGTCGCCAAGCCGCCCCGCACCATGTAAAAACGCACTCCCACTTCACACCCATGCTTCGCAGACTCTTTGCCCCACTCGCTGTGCTGGCGGTAGTGACCGCCGTTGCCGTCTTCGCCGCCCCAGCCGTTTCGCCGAAGAAGAAGATCCTCTTCTTCAGCAAGTCCAGCGGCTTCGAGCAATCCGTAATCTCGAGGAAGAAGGAGAATCCAAGCTGGGCGGAGAAGGTGCTGCTGGAACTGGGGAACAAACACAACTGGGAGTTCACCTTCTCCAAGGACGGCTCGAAATTCAGCAAGGAATACCTCGCGCAGTTTGATGCGGTCTTCTTTTATACCACGGGCAATCTGCTGGAGCCCGGCACGGATGGACAACCGCCCATGACGGCCGAGGGCAAGCAGGCGCTTTTTGATTACGTGCGCAGCGGCAAAGGCTTCCTGGGCACGCACTCGGCCAGTGACACCTTCCACACCGACAATGAATCCAAGAAGGGCCCGGAGCGTTTCCGCAACCACGGGGACAAGGCGGACCCATATGTGCGCTTCCTTGGCGCGGAGTTCATCAAGCACGGCGCGCAGCAGCCTGCGACCGTGCGCGTGACGAACCCGAAGTTCCCCGGCTTTGAGAAGATCGGAGCGGAGTACAGTTTCCCTGAGGAGTGGTATTCGCTGAAGGACTTCACGCCCGACATTCATGTGCTGAGCGTCATCGACGCGCCCTCCATGAAGGGGGACGAATACAAGCGCCCTCCTTTTCCCATCACGTGGGCTCGCAAAGAAGGTGAAGGCCGCGTTTGGTACACCGCCATGGGGCATCGTGAGGATGTGTGGACGAATCCCATCTTCCAGGACATCCTCGTGGGTGGCATCAAGTGGGCGCTGGGCGAAGTGAAGGCCGAGGTGCCGCCGAATCTCAAGGAAGTGGCTCCTGAGGCCCACACCAATCCTCCGTACGTGGAGCCCAAACCTGCTGCTCCCAAGCCTGCGAAACCCAAGACTGAAGCGCCGAAAGCTGCCGCCGCCGCAACCAACTAACTGCCAGTCCCAAGCGCCGCTAGCTCACTTCTTCGAGAAAGCAGAATGTCCACTTGTGAGCTGCAGCGACGTTTAATCACCTCGGCCCTCCCTTTCTTTGTGTCCCCCAGGAGGGATCGCCATTTTCATTACGTATAGTCCTCTCTTCCAATCAAATCATGAATCCGAAAATTACAGACACCCGCCGCGGTTTCATCCGCAAGACCGCCGCTGCCGCCGCTGGCAGCATCTTCGTGCCGAACATCCTCATCTCACAGGAGGGCGGCAGCAAGAAGGTGAACGTCGCCGGGATTGGCGCCATGGGAAAAGGCGAGTCTGACATCGGCATCTCCGCCGAGGGCGCGAACATCGTGGCCATCTGCGACGTGGATCGCGATCGTCTCAAGCAGATGTCTGCCAAGTATCCCAACGCCAAGGCATTCGACAATTTCCCCGAGATGTTCGAGACCATGGGCGACAAGATCGACATGGTGACGGTCTCCACACCGGATCACGCGCACTACCCCGCGGCCATGGAGGCCATCAAGCGCGGCAAGCATGTCTGCGTGCAGAAGCCCCTTGTGAACCGCATCTGGGAGGCCAACCAGCTCCACGAAGCCGCCAAGAAGAAGGGCGTGAAGACCAACATGGGCAACCAAGGCCACACCGGCGAACAGATCCGCCAGCTCAAGGAATGGATGAACGCCGGCATCATCGGCAACGTGAAGGAGATTCACGTCTGGACGAACCGTCCCATCTGGCCCCAGGGAAATGACGCGAAGAACAAGATGGTTCCCGGGCCGCTGCCGAAAGTGAAGGTCGGACCCAAG
Organism: Verrucomicrobiota bacterium; assembly: GCA_023429545.1. Taxonomy (GTDB): domain Bacteria; phylum Verrucomicrobiota; class Verrucomicrobiia; order Verrucomicrobiales; family Verrucomicrobiaceae; genus Roseimicrobium. The sequence continues at coordinate 4,306 of JAEYUU010000272.1, read as the reverse complement.
GACGCCCAGGTGGAGAAGGAACTCGACATCAACTGGAAGGCCTGGCTGGCCCAGTGCCCGGACATTCCTTTCACCAACGGTCTGCATCCCTTCGCCTGGAGAGGTCATCTCGAGTATGGCGCCGGCGCCATGGGAGACATGGGCTGCCATATCATGGACGGTCCCTTCTGGGCTTGCGAACTCGGCGAGCCCTACAAGATGGAAGCGGAAGTCGAGGAACTTACCGACGTCTCCTGGCCGAAGTCTTCGCACGTCATCTGCTACTTCAAGCATGCCAAGTACGGCGAAATCAAGCTCCACTGGTACGAAGGCGGTCGCAAGCCCGAGCGCCCTGCGAAGCTGGAAGCCAGCCGCGACTGGAGCAAGATGAACGGTGGCTTCTACATCGTGGGTGAGGAAGATACGATCCTCAACGTGGGCGACTACTGTGAGCATCTCGAAGTCGCGGGCAACCGCGAGAAGCTCGTGAAGTTCTTCAGGGATACGCCGAAGACCCTTGAGCGTTCCCTCGCTCCCGGCAAGCCCCAGCTTGAACTGGTGAAGGCCATCGAGCAGGACAAGATCTGCGGTTCGAACTTCGACTATTCGGTGCCACTCACCAAGCTTTGTCTCTTCGGCAACCTCGCCATCCGGAATCCCGGCAAGGTGGTAAACTGGGACACCGCAAAGCAGTCCACTGGCGATGCCGAAATCGACAAGCTACTCAAGCGCGCCGCCGTCCGTCAGGGCTGGGAATACAGCGCGGACAAGATCTAACGAATTGTTTTAGACCACACTTCATCAAGCTGGAGAAGGGCATTCCGTGAAAGCGGGATGCCCTTCTTGTTGAGTACATGTCATTTGATGACCCGGGAGTGGGGCTTTGTGAACCACATCTTCTGCCTAAATCAAACGCCTATAGGTTTCTTGTTGGCGCGCCCCTTTGAACTTGCGAACAAAGACAGTTTTCTGCCATGATGCCCGCCATGGCACGCTCCCAACTGACCCCGTGGTGGATGCTTTCGCGTTTCTTCATGGTTGCCTGGTGTGCCTTCCTGATCGCACCCATGGCGTCCTCCGAAGATGTGGGGGTGCGTGAGCCGACGATTCGCCTGCACCAGTCAGGCAAGATCCGTGTGTTCTACTGCACCGAGGGGCAGCATGCCGTGGCGCCCGCGGATGTGAATAGCAACGGCATTCCTGATCAGGTGGAAGATGTGCTCACGCAAACCCTCGCGGCGCAGATGATGTTCGTTGAGGTGCTGAGCTTTCCAGATCCTTTCAGCACCGAGCGCTTCAATACCGCTTCCTTCCTGGACATCCATTTGCGCCACAAGGAGGTGCTGAAGAAGAACGGCGTGGCCTACGATGAGATGCAGAGCTTCAAGCGTCCGCGGGACCCGGAAGGCACGCTGAGCCTCTGCTTCAGCGTGGCCACCTGCGTGCATCCATCCCGGGAACTCACACCGGTGCATGAGTTTTTCCACATCATCCAGAACAGCATGACGTTCTTCAAGAACCGCTGGTACACAGAGGGCACCGCGCGCTGGTCGGAGAGGGCGCTGGGTATGGGCGGGCTGGGACCGGCACGGATCGCGGGAGCAGGGCCCATGTCGGATGACAGGACGGCCCAGATTTTCACCATGGCATACGAGTCCGCGGAACTGTTCTGGAATCCACTGCTGAAAAGAATGGATGGCAGCGGAGCGCTTCCCGATTCACCCAGCATGGAGCGGCTCATGGCCATGACCTATGCCGATGGAACGAAGGTGCTGAAAGACAGGCAGCTCAAAGGCTGGAAATTCGTCCGTGATGTGTTGATGGCCCTCGGCGAAGCAGACGACCTCGCCTTCAGCGAACTCGGCTATGACCGCTGGTCTGAGGAGAATCAGAAGTCGCCACGCAATGATGCCTACATCCTGCGGACCGTGATGGCTGTGGCGCGCCGCTATTATGCGGGTGGGAGGTAGGCGCCCTGGTGGACTCCTGAAAATCCACTCCCTCAATTCACAAGACATTCCTCTGGCCGCCGTATAGTTTGGTAGGGATACTGTTCCTGAAAATCTGCCCCTTTGCGATTCCGCATGACTCCGGTCGCTGAACCTCAACTAGATCCGGCAACCAACCCGGACAGGACCTCTGCAGCCACGTCGGGTGCGTCGTCGCCGACCGCCAAGACTCCGTGCAGTGCCACAGCAAGGGCCTTTGCGGTCTCCGCGCGAGTGGTGCAGCGGCGGCTCATCGTGCGGAAAAGCATGCTGCTCATGCTGCACACCTGGCGCTTCGCCGCCGCCGGCATGGGCTTGCTCATCGTGCTCCGGCTTTTCGGGATGGACTGGATCTCCGCTGGGCTGGCGTTCAGTCTCCTGGGGCTCTGGGCGGCGGGCTGCCTGGGCTGGGCCATCTGGAAACGTCCCGGACCTTACAGCGCGCTGGCCTTCTGGGATCGGCAGACCTTACGCGGTGATGCTTTCGCGAATGCCTGGTGGTTCGAAAAGGTGCCGGCGGAGGATCGCACCTCAGGGCAGCAGATGCACCTCGCGCGGCACACGCCGAGTCTCGCTCCAGCCATGCACACCATGGCGAAGGATCTCCCACTGCCGGACTCTCGTTGGATGGTGCTCTTCCCCGTGGTGGCGCTGGCGATGATGTTCCTACCCGAGAGCGGGGTCATCCACCTGCCGGACACCCCCCTTACGGTCAGCGGCCAGGAGCTCGCGGTGCAGGAGGGCAAGAAGCTCGCGGACACCACCCTGGACGCGGACAAGCTGAAGTCCCTCAACGAAGAGGAGATGAAGGAGATCGAGAAGATCCAGAAGCAGGTGCAGGACACCGCGAAGGCCTTGCAGGAAAGCGAAGGCAAGACCGCGCGGGAGGTGCTCTCAGAGCTGGAGAAGCGCGCGCGTGATGCGGAGCGGCTCGCGGCGAAGCTCGGGGCGGGGGATGCCGCCTGGGCCTCCGAGCAGATGATCGCGGAGATGCGCAAGCATGCGGACACCGCGGAGCTCGGCGATGCGGTGGCGGAGAAGTCCGCGGAACGTACGGCGAAGCAGGCGGATGACATCGCGGAAAAGCTGGCCGATGCGAAGCTCACCAACGAGACGCGCGACCGCTTCACGGAAACGCTGCGGGACATCGGCAAGCAGGGCCAGCCGGAGGACAAGGAGCGCACCGTGGGCCAGCACATGCTGGGCGCGGACCGCCAGATGACCCAGACCCTGCCGAAGGAAGCCAGCCGCGAGTTCAAGGATCTGGCGGACAAGATGCGCACCCTCGCCGCCCGCGAAAAGGCACGCGAGCAACTGGAGAAGCTCGCCCAGCAGCTCCGCCAATCAGGCAGCGACATCGCCGGGCAGGGCGCACACGGGATGCAACAGCTTGCGGGCAACCAGGGCCAGCAGCAGAATCAACAGGGACAGCAAGGCCAGCAGGGACAGGGCCAGATGCAGAACATGCAGAATGCGCCCCAGATGTCCCCCATGCAGATGCCCGGCATGTCCAATGCACCGCAGATGCAGCAGGGTCAGCAGGGGATGGGCAGTACGCAGAATCTTCCTGTTCTCACCCCCGTGCCCGGCACCGGTCAGAATCAACAGCCCATGGCAATCGGCAAACCGGGCGGCCAGGGTCAACCACCCAAGCCAGGTCAGCCCATGCTCATCGCGCCTGTTCCCGGCACGAATCCCGGCCAGCAACCCAGTGCAGTGCTGCTGGGCATGGCATCGGGTATGAGCCAGGGCGGGCAGCAAGCAGGCAACGGCACCACCCAGATGGGAAATGCACCCACCCAAGGCACCAAGGCCGGACAGCAGGCCACCGTGAATGCCCAGCGCAATGCCGACGGCGCCTCCTCCGTGCGCAGCGTCGAAGGGCAGGCCCGCACCGAGCAGGCCTCACGCAGCGCCCAGGCCACCGCGCTGGATGCCATCGCCGCCGAGGAAAACGCGCTGGATGAATCCGCGCTGCCGCCCGCACGGAGAGAGCAGGTGCGGCGGTATTTTACTGAGTTGCGGAAGCGGTTTGAGAAGGAGTGACCCAGTAACCAGTATATCAGTGATCAGATGGCGACCGAAATCCTGAGCTCATGCACTGTCACGCTTCCTCAATTGGTGACTGATGATTCTGGTTACTGAATACTGTTTACTCAAACACTCCCATGCCTGACGACACCCCCTCCCCAGAATTCCCCCCGGCTCCTCTTGATCAGGAGACGCTTGCAGCGGAGACAAAGAGTGCGAAGAAGCGCACCATGAAGAAATCGAACAAGAAATCCGGAGCCTCCTCATCCGCCAGCGCCACGCCTGCTGCCGCGGAACTTTGTTCATCC
>JAEYUU010000163.1 GCA_023429545.1 Verrucomicrobiota bacterium | reverse complement strand
GTATACATCCGCGCCGTCTTTGCTCTTGCCGAGCGGTTCCTTGCACAGGTCGATGTCCACCGTGCCGGCGATGGCATAGGCCACCACGAGGGGAGGGGACATGAGGAAGTTTGCCTTGATGCTCTGGTGCACGCGGGCTTCGAAATTGCGGTTGCCGCTCAGCACGCTGGCCGCCACGACATCCTGCGACTTCACCACGTCCTCAATGCCGGCATCGAGAGGGCCGCTGTTGCCGATGCACGTCGTGCAGCCGTAGCCCACGGTCTGGAAGCCGAGCTGGTCGAGCTCCTTCTGCAGTCCCGTCTTGGTCAAATAATCGGTGACCACGCGGCTGCCGGGTCCGAGCGAGGTCTTCACGCTGGGCTTGATGGTGAGGCCGAGCGCATTCGCCTTCTTCGCGAGCAGGCCCGCGCCGAGCATCACGCTGGGGTTGCTGGTGTTCGTGCAGCTCGTAATGGCCGCGATGAGTACGGAGCCATCCTGGATGGTGTCCTTGATGCCGCCCTTGCTGTCCACGGTCACTTGAGCTTGCTGGAAGGAATTGCCGTTCTTGCCATAGCCGCCCGCCTTGACGTCGCTCTTGAGCAGGTCGCGGAACTTGGACTTCACATTGGGCAGCTCGATGCGGTCCTGCGGACGCTTCGGTCCGGCCACGCTGGGCTGCACTTCAGTGAGGTCGAGTTCCAGATCGCTGGTGAATTCCACCTCGCCCTTCTTCGGGATGCCGAACATGCCCTGAGCGGTGTAGTAGTTCTTGTAGGTGGTGCAAAGCTCCTCGGTGCGACCCGTACCGCGCAGGTAGTTCACACACTCCTCATCGATGGGGAAGAAGCCCATGGTCGCGCCATATTCCGGCGCCATGTTGGCAATGGTCGCGCGGTCTGGCAGCGGCAGGCTTTCCGCGCCGGGGCCGTAGAATTCCACAAACTTGCCCACCACGCCGTGCTTGCGCAGCATCTGGGTGCAGTGCAGGGCCAGATCGGTAGCGGTCACACCTTCGCGCAGGGCGCCGGTGAGATGCACGCCCACCACTTCCGGAACGAGGAAGGTCACCGGCTGGCCGAGCATGCCTGCCTCCGCCTCAATGCCGCCCACGCCCCAAGCCACGACGCCGAGACCGTTGATCATGGTCGTGTGCGAGTCGGTGCCGACGAGCGTGTCGGGATAATACACCCCGTCCTTTTCCAGCACACCCTTGGCGAGGTATTCGAGATTCACCTGGTGCACGATGCCAATGCCCGGAGGCACCACCTTGAAGGTATCAAAAGCCTGTTCACCCCACTTGAGGAACTGGTAGCGCTCGCGATTGCGCTCGAATTCCAGCTCCAGATTCTGGTTCAGCGCCGCCTGTGTTCCCGCGAAGTCCACCTGTACGGAGTGGTCCACCACCAGATCCACCGGCACCAGCGGCTCGATCATCTTGGGATTCTTCTTCATGCCGTCCACGGCGGAGCGCATGGCGGCGAGATCCACCAGCAGCGGCACCCCGGTAAAGTCCTGCAGCACGATGCGGGCAACGGTGAAGGGAATCTCGTAGTCGCCGGGAGCCTTGGCATTCCACTTGGCGAGATTCAGCACATCCTTCTCCGTGACCTTTTTGCCATCAAGGTTGCGCACCAGCGATTCGAGCACGATGCGGATGCTGACGGGCAGGCGGGAAATTTTTCCGGCGCCTTGGGCCTCGAGTTCGGGGAGGGAGAAGAATTTGCCGTCCGTGTTGGACCCAGTCTTGAAAGTGCGCTGAACGTTGAGAGCCATGGAAATGATGCTGGTGAGGGTGTGCAATGTAAGCAGGAGCCGGGCCGAGGCAAGGGCGGGCGCGAACCAATGCATTCCAGGCAAAGCTAAAGGGCTCTCTGATTGCCGAACCCGCACAACATGAGTACAAAAGACAGATTCAAATGGCAGCCGCCCCCCATATTGTCATCCTCACTGGCGCCGGAATCTCGGTCGAGTCCGGTGTGCCGACGTTTCGAGATGCCAACGGCCTGTGGGAGAATCACCGGATCGAGGACGTCGCCAGTCCGGAAGGTTTTGAGCGCAATCCCGCACTGGTGCACCGCTTTTACAACATGCGACGGGCCGCTCTGACCAGCGTCCACCCCAATGCGGCGCATCAGGCCGTGGCGCGCCTGCAGAGGGAACATCAGGGCTGGGTGACACTCATCACCCAGAATGTGGACGATCTTCACGAGCGTGCGGGCAGTCCCGAGGTGATTCATATGCACGGTGAACTTCTCAAAGCCCGCTGCGCACGTTGTGATGAAGTGCGTACCTGGAGGAAGGACCTGGATGAACTCATGCGCTGCGAATACTGCCGCAGCGTCGGCCACATGCGCCCTCACATTGTGTGGTTCGGCGAGATGCCCTTCCACATGGAGGACATCCTCACCGCGCTGAACCGGGCGGACATCTTCATTGCCATCGGCACCTCAGGGCTCGTTTACCCCGCGGCAGGATTTGTGGAAGTGGCCCGCCAGGCGGGTGCCCGGACAATTGAGGTGAACATGGACGCAACCGCGATGTCCGATGCGTTTCAAGAGCACCGGGTCGGCAAAGCGGGGACAAATGTCCCTGCACTCGTGGAGGAACTGCTGGGAAGCGCCCGTGGATGAGGGCTACCCTGCATTTGCTTTGCCTGCCTTCCGGTGCATGATTCCGCCCGTATCCAGCCCCCCATGGAAGCCCTTCGACTGCCAGGCCGCGCCTTTCTGAACTTTCTGACCTACAT
>JAEYUU010000111.1 GCA_023429545.1 Verrucomicrobiota bacterium | reverse complement strand
GAATCACATCCTCCTCCACAAAGATGGGATTCTGGTGCGTCGTGGCTCGCGACGTCTCCGCGCAGCCGCCCTGATCAATCGCGATGTCCACGAAGACACTACCCGGCTTCATCACGCGCATCATTTCGCGGTTGATGAGTTTGGGGGCCTTCGAGCCGGGCACGAGCACGGCGCCAATGAGCAGGTCCACATCAGGCAGCATGTCGAGAATATGCGCCTGGTTTGAGTACAGCGTGTGTGCGGTGCTCAGCGTGATGTCCAGGAAGCGCATGCGCTCCACATCCACTTCCAGGATGGTCACATCGGCACCCAGGCCCGTGGCCATTCGCGCGGCATTCACCCCCGCGGTGCCGCCACCGATCACCACCACCTTCCCCGGGAGCACCCCTGGCACGCCACCGAGAAGCACGCCGCAGCCGCCTACATGCTTTGCCAGATGGTAGCCCCCCACCAGCACGCTCATGCGCCCCGCAATCTCACTCATGGGTTCCAGCAGCGGCAGCCGGCGGTTCACCTCGACCGTCTCATACGCAATGCAGGTGGCTCCTGAGCGCGCCAGCGCCTCGGTCAAAGGCCTGCTCGCCGCCAGGTGCAGATACGTGAAAAGGATCTGGCCCGGACGCAGCAGCGGATACTCCTCCGGCATCGGCTCCTTCACCTTCACAATCATGTCTGCCCGGGAAAAGACTTCCGCATGCGCGTTTACCACCTCAGCTCCAGCCCGCACATACTCGCCATCTGGAAATCCTGAACCAAATCCCGCATTCGACTCCACTACCACCTGATGTCCACGCTTGGTAAGCTGGTACGCAGCACTCGGAAGAAGTGCAACACGGTTCTCCTGCGGTTTGACCTCCTTGGGCACGCCGATGATCATGGCGCATCTTCAAGGAGAACGTTTCCTGAGGCGAGGAAAAAAGCGTGAACCCATCAGCACGCCCTTGCGTGCTCACGCGAGTTCGGGCACCAACGTAAGCAGGGGTTTCCCGGCGAAGTGCGCACGGAGATTGCCCACCACGAGGTCCGCCATCGCCTTGCGCGTTTCGAACGTGCCGCTGCCCACATGCGGCAGGAGCACCACGTTTTCCATCTTCATCAGCTTTTTCGGCACATAGGGTTCGTCCGCGTAAACGTCCAGCCCCGCGCCCTTGATGAACCCTCCCTGCAATGCACTGATCAGCGCATTCTCATCGACCACACTGCCCCGGGCGATATTGATCAACGTGCCTTCGGATCCCAGCGCGAAAAGCACCTGCGCATTCACCAGGTTCTTCGTCCGATCTCCGCCGGGACACGATACGATGAAATAATGACACCACGCCGCCATCTCCGCGGGTGAATGGAAATATTGATAGGGAACATCCCTCTGCTGCTCACGACTGCAGTATCCCACCTGCATGCCAATCGCTTCCAACCGACGCGCGATCGCCTTCCCAATCCGGCCCAGTCCGAGAATGCCCGCCCGTTTCCCACCGGGCTTGGTGGTCAGCTCAAAGCTGCCTCGTGTCCAGAGTCCCGCTTGAAGAAATTTCGCGGCCGGAACTAGCTTGCGCGCGGTCATTAGCACCAGGGCGAGCGCGATGTCCGCGACATCTTCCGTGAGGACATCGGGTGTATTCGTCACGCGAATCCCTCGCTGGCGACAGTAGTCCAGCGGCACGCCGTCATATCCCACCCCAAACACACTGATGATTTCCAATGCCGGAAGTTCCCGCATAAGCGATGGGTTGTAGGTCGTGCCGCCCGCTCCGACGATGGCACGGATATTCGCACCGTGCGCATTGAGCAGTCCGTCTTTATCTTTTGAATGATGCCAGTCATGGCAGACGAACTCCTCCCTCAATGGCGCGAGGAGAAGATCAGGTAATGGAGCCAGCAAGAGCACTTCGGGCTTCACAGGGGAACATGCCTCCTATCCAGGGCAATGCGAGGGAACTATTAACTTGGTCTCCATTCTAAACCACAGGCTGAATTACGCCATCACTGGCTTAATGGATCTTCAGCTTGAACGATTCTTTTTCATATTTCCACGGCGTCACACGCCCTGTTCTGGTAATTCTTAAACTGGCGATAGGCCGAATAGGCGAAGCATCCGCATCGTCCAAGCTGAACGATCCATCATTGGCCCCATCGCCAACCCCCACCCAAATCCCCGATGAAAATTCATCCCTTCGCACTCCGGGGCCTGCTGGCCCTCATGGGCGCATCCATGCTGCCCGCACCCGCGGCATCCGCCAATGACCGTATCCACATCCCGCTGCCGCCTCCTCCCGGAGAAGTGATCCGTGATGTTCGGGGGTTCATTCATGGCATTGGCCGGGGCATCAAGCGCGGCGTGCAACGCGTGATCATAGAATCCGACGAGTATCCGGCGCCTCGTCCCCCTTCTCGCCGCGCTGTTCAACCTGAGCAGGAATGGGACGGTGAATTCTATCCCGATGAGTTCGACAATCCCGAGATGCGCCGGGAGTACCGTCGACCCGCTACGCTACGCGATGACCGTGAATACCTCACGCCAGAGGAAGAGCAGTTCCGACGCGAGCAGGCCTCCCGTGAAGCGGCACGCAACTACCGCCCCTCGAATCCCGGGCTGACTCCCCCTCCAGTTTCGCAGAAGAACCGCAAGGTTCCCAGCACGGAAGGCGCCCGCACTCCCGCGCCAATTGCCGCAGACAAGGGAGGCGTGAAGGAAAGCGCTCCTGCCCCCTCCGTCCCGAAAACCAACGCGGCCAGCGATGTGCAATATGCCTCGCCGGTGCCTGGCAAGAAGGGCCTTGTCTATCCCCCCGGCGTTGAGAAAAAGGCTGAGAACATGGTGGACGTCGGCGACTTCCAGGCCGGCCAGCTTGTGCGCAATCCGCGCAATGGCGAGCTCTTCCGCGTGCCGTGATTCCTGTCTCTGACGGCCGAGCTCAGGCGCTGATGCGCGACGGCGTCTCCTCGTGGAAGAAGAGTTCCATACGGCGGCGCATGTCGCGATAGAAGGCTTGGGCCATCTCTTCGACCATCGCCGCTTTGTTGCCTCCTTCTTGGGTGCTCACGATTTCCCGCTCGCGGCGGATGCGTTCGTCAAAGGCGCGCTCCAGTTCTAGAAGGTGCTCCAGGAACTCCTTCGCCGCGCGCGAGCGATCCACGCCCTCGATAAGGGCATGTTCAAGCGGCTTGTTCCTCGTGAGATGTAGCAGCCTCCCCTCAGAGAGCCCAGCCATGTAGCGCCCGTAGCTCTTCAGGAACGCCAGCCGTTCCTTGTCAAAGCGCGTTTCATCCTGATCGAGCAGCGTATCGTACGGACCTGGTTTGGAGAAAAACTTCACCACCAGCGGGATGGTATCCACCAGCATGAACAGGAGCGTCAGCACCGCGTAGGCCATAAGGGCGAACTCTCCGCCCTCCGCATCGTTCTTGAAGAGGGCATGCAGAGCCTTGGTCTGCGTCAGGATGTCCCGGCGCGGTTCCGCACGGATGGCAGCCACGCGCTCCTGCTCGTCCTGTTGCAGTTTGGTCAGCTCCATGGCGAAGCTCTTCGACTGCTCCAGCTTCGCATCAATCTGGGCCTTGAGCGTCGAGCGGATGCCATTCTGCTGTTCCACGAAGGAGTCCGCCTGCTGCTGCTGCACCTGCTGCTTCAAACCTTCGAGCCGTTGCTGCTCAAGCTGGGCCTTGCGCAAGGCCTCTGCGGCGGCCACCTCCGCCTGCGCGGTGAGTGATTGCTCGGTCGCGGCCATATCCGCCCGGAGCTGGCTGAGCTGGCTGGTGAAGGCCTCCAGCAACCCGGACAGGCGTTTCGATTCATCGCGACGCCACGCCAGTTGATCCGCCTGGATGCTCTTGGCGCGAGGCCCCAGCCCGATGATGCCGCTGCGCTGGCCATTGAGTTCGCGCTCAAACTCCTTCTGCCAGAAATCCAGCTCGCCCTGCAGCTTGGTCGCCTGGCCATTCAGCGTGCTGATCTCCGTTTCGATGGAAGCGATCTTCTCGCGGCTGGGCGCCGTGGCCTCGGCAATCTTCTTGTCGAGTTCCTGCTTGGCCTTCGCCTCCTCAGCGGTCATGGGCCTTGCGGCACCGGGCACTGCCTCGCCGGCAAGGAACTTCGCGGAGAAGGTCTCGTCCCACTTCTGCCGCTGGCTGGCGATCTCCACATCGAGAGCCGCAATCTTCGCCTCAATGTTCTTCTTGTTCCCTTCAAATGACTGCCGGGCCGCAGAGATGTCTGCATCGCGTTGTTTTTCGATGCTGGTCTGGATGGTATCCCGGAACAGAAGCAGCGCCAGCGGGTGGGAGATGGAGAGGCCCATCAGGGCCGCTACTACGATGCGCAGGCTGAATTGCGACAGTTTGCGGAAAAAATTCTGGTATGCCCGGTAAGTGGCCAGCAGGGCACGATCGACCGTGAGAATGATGAACGCCCACACCAGGGACACCGCCGTGATGACCCGCCAGTCATCCGTGAGGGTGGACAACGCATATGCCGCCGCCACCGCTGCGAACAAGCT
>JAEYUU010000668.1 GCA_023429545.1 Verrucomicrobiota bacterium | reverse complement strand
ATGCTGGAAAACGCGTTCCGCCTTCCTCTTAAGAACAGGCTCGGGCAAGACATGCCCTCTGAAGCCCGTTCTTCGCTTCCCTCATGATCAAGACTCCAATCCTGTTCACCGCCACCGCTGCGTTCTGTCTCGCGGTGGTCTTCCCCGCCCTGGCCGACGGCCCCAAGGACAATCTGCCTCAAAATGTCCGCCCCATCCCGCCGCCCGGAGTGGAAATTCCTGCTGCGGATCGGGATGCCCTCACAAAAGGCGCGGCGGAACTGAAGCAACTCATCGAAGACGCCAGGAAAGCCCAGGCCAAGAATCCGCGTCTCGCTGACCTGCTTCCTGACGTGGAGATTTTCCACAAGTCCGTGGACTGGGCCCTGCGCTACAACTACTTCAGCAAGCCGACGGAGACCAAGGCAGCCTACGAACAACTCGCCGAAGGCAGGAAGCGCGCCGAGGCCCTCAAAAAAGGCGAGGCGCCTTGGATCACCCAAAAGGGTCTGGTGGTACGGGCGTACCGCTCAAAGATCGACGGCTCCGTGCAGCCCTACGGGCTGGTCATCCCTGAAAGCTACAGCGGCGCACCCTCACGCCTGGACTTCTGGTGCCACGGCCGCGGCGAAACGCTGAGCGAGCTCTCCTTCCTGGATCAGCGCATGCATCAGGTGGGCCAGATCAATCCGCCCAGCACCCTCGTGCTCCATCTGTATGGCCGCTACTGCTGTGCGAACAAGCTCGCTGGTGAGGTCGACCTCTTCGAGGCACTGGCGCACGCGAAGAAATTCTATTCCATTGACCATGATCGCCTCGTCGTTCGCGGCTTCAGCATGGGCGGCGCTGCGGTGTGGCAGTTCGCCACCCATTTCGCCGGCATGTTCTGCGCCGCCACGCCCGGCGCAGGTTTCGCGGAGACTCCCGAGTTCCTCGGCTCCTTCCAGAACGAAGATGTGCGCAACGCCCCCGGGTGGCAGAAGACACTCTGGCACATGTACAATGCGACGGACTTCGCGCTGAATCTGGCCAACCTCCCCACGATTGCCTACAGCGGCGAGATCGACAAACAGAAGCAGGCAGCCGATGTCATGGATCGTGAACTGAAGAAGGAAGGACTGGAGTTGGAACACATCATCGGACCGCAGACCGCGCACAAGCTGCATCCGGACAGCCTTATCGAGATCGAAAAACGGCTTGCCGCCATCGTGGCCAAGGGCCGTGACCGCGCCCCTCGCGAGGTGCATTTCACCACGTGGACGCTCGCCTACAACCAGATGAAGTGGGTGACCATCGACGGCATGGGCGAGCATTGGAAACGCGCTCGCGTGGATGCCTCAGTGACGGGAGCGTCTTCCATCGAGGTGAAGACGCAGAATGTCACCGCGCTCACGCTCAACTTTGACGCGGGCCATGCGGCGCTGAATCTGTTTCAGCCGGTCACCGTGACTATCGATGGAGCTAAGCTCACTGCTGGCAAACCGAAGACGGATCTCTCATGGACCGCAAGCCTCACCAAGCGCGACGGCAAATGGACTCTCGCGGATGACAAAGCAGCAGCGCCAGCAGGCCTCGCCAAGCGCCATGGCCTGCAGGGTCCTATCGATGATGCCTTCATGGATGCGTTTGTGATTGTTACTCCTACCGGCGCCCCCATGAATGAAGCCATCGGCAAATGGGTGGCCAGCGAACTCGGTCACGCCACCCGTGAATGGCAGCGCCACTTCCGTGGCGATGCCCCGCAGAAGAAGGACACTGAGATCAAGGATGAGGACGTCGCCAGCAAGAACCTTGCCCTTTGGGGTGATCCCAGCAGCAACGCCATCCTCAAGAAGGTCGCGGACAAACTCCCCGTGAAGTGGACCGCTGACGGCATCGAGGTTGGTGGCAAGAAGTACGCCGCTGGTGAGCATGTGCCCATACTCATCTATCCCAACCCGCTCAACCCCCAGCGTTACGTGGTGATCAACAGCAGCTTCACCTATCGCGAGTACGATTACCTGAACAACGCGCGCGAAGTGCCCAAGCTTCCCGACTGGGCCATCGTGGATCTACGCACCCCTCCCGATTCCGTGAACCCCGGCAAGGTGGTGGCCGCAGATTTCTTCGATGAGCAGTGGCAGGTGAAGAAGTAGGAATACCCACCCTTCCACAGAAAAGAATCGAACGAACCCTGGGAGCGCCGGCCAGAGGCCAGCGTTTCCAGGACTCACATTCGCTTGGTGAACGAGGCGTCAAGTAGCACTCGCCATATGTGCTCTACTTCTTCTTCACCGGCTTCTTGTTCATCTCCGCTGCCGTCCATGCCTTCGTCCTCCCAGCATGTTGCGCGCGGATCTTCGCCACGTCATTCGGTGAGACAGGCCCTGCGGTGTGTTCCCATTCGCGACGAATGTAGGTGAGTACGCTGGCGATGTCTTCATCCGTGAACTGCGGCAGCGGCGGCATCTCCAGTGTCCAGGTGCGCCCGCTCACCTGAATGGGTCCGCTCATGCCATGCAGAATGATCTTGATGGGCCTGTCCGAAGGTCCTGTGACCCAGTCAGAATCCATCAGCGGCGGCGCGAGTCCTTCCATGCCCAGTCCGGTTGGCTGATGGCATGCCGCGCAGAGGCCGGCATAGATCAGCTTCCCCTTCTCAAAGCGCGCCTGCTGCTCTGCGTTGAGAGGCACGACTACGGGAGGAGGAGGCACCCCGGGCTTGCCGGGCCACGCGAGTGATTTGTCCACGGTCGTAAGAAGCTTCTTCACAGACGGGAGCTTCGCCTTGGATTGCAAGGTAGCGAGCGCCGTCGGCTGAGCGTCGAGGTAGAGCAGCTTGCGTGGCTGGGCCTTGACCTTCTTGTCCAGCGGAATGCCTGCGATGCCATTGAGCATGGCCGCCTGTCTCAGGCCATTGGGCTGCTGGGCCGCGGTCACCTCCAGCAGCTTTGTCACGCGCGCATCACGGCGCTCATTCATCACGCATCCTGCCAGCATCTGCAGCAGGCCGCTGGTCACCAGTTTGTCCTCGCCTTCACCCGCAGGCTCCGCCAGCAGGGCCTCGAGATACTCCAACTCGCGACCACGCACGCCGCTCGCGATAGCATCATTCAGCGATGGGCTTCCGCCTGCCCTCAGCAAACCGAGCACCGCCTTCTGCGCATCCGGTCCCGGCAACGCACTGAGCTGCAGGGCAAGCTGGACCCGCACTTCCGCGCTGGAGTCACCGGTCATCTTCAGAAGCTCAGACATCACCGCGAGATTCGAGAGGCTCACCCCAGCGGCACGCACCTTGGGGCTTCCATCCTTCAATGCTGCGGTGAGCACCTCCGGGGTCAGCGCCTTGAGACCTTCCAGCGTCCACAGGGCCTGCACGCGAGCCTGCGGCGTAGCACCCTCCGCAGCGATTTTTTCAATCTCCTTCGCCACGTTCACATCGCCGCGCTCCACCAGCACGCGCTGCGCGGTGTCACGGACATGTCCGTTGGCATGCGCAAGCAGAGGTGCGATCGCCGCGCTCTCCCCGGGAAGCTTAACCGCCTTGGGTTGCGATGTCGCCGGGACCACACGCCAGATGCGCCCCATGTTCACAGGTTTCTCCAAGTTGCGCGCCTTGATGTTCTCCACGAGGTAGTGCGTCAGGAAATATTTGTGCTGGATGATGCCGCGATACATGTCCACGAGATACAGCGCGCCATCGGGACCGTTGTAGGCGTTGACGGGACGGAAGCGCTCATCGGACGAGGTGAGAAACTCCACACCGCTGTAGGCATTTTTTGCCGTGACCACGCCTCCCTGCTCGTTGAGCACAAGTCTCTTTACGAGATTGCCGCATGGCTCGGGAATGAAAGCATTCCCCACATAGGCCTTCCCAAAAGGTCCCCCCGGTAAATGCATGGCCCGCAGGTGCCGGTCACGGTGGCGAGTTTTCATCAGGTCGCAGCTGTCC
>JAEYUU010000634.1 GCA_023429545.1 Verrucomicrobiota bacterium | reverse complement strand
CTTCAAGGCGGTGAACCAGGTGGAGCAGGGCGCAGCCAGCCTTCCCGGCACCGGGGTGCTGAACCGCCTGCTGCAGCGCGCCATTGAGAACGCACCCGGCACCACCGGCCGCAGTGGGAAGTCCTTCAAGCTGCTGTATGCGACGATCAAGAAAGAGGACAAGCCGCCGCGCATTCCCGTGCCGCAGATTGTGCTGTTCGCCAATCGTGCGGACAAGCTTCAGGAGAGTTACCTGCGCCATCTGGAAGACGTGATCCGCACCGGCTGGCCGGCGCCCGGACTCCCCTTTTTCTGGGAAGTGCGTGGGAAGACGCGCGCAGACAAACCGGCGCCTGGTGGCAGGCAAAAGAACAGGACGGAAGATAGCGACGGATCTCCAAAACGCACGAGCCTGGCCCCTGGTGAATCCTCACCCAAGGAACGCAAGCGGGGCGCATCCCGCGGACCCAAGGGCAAGGGCACAGGCAGGCCCAACCGCAAAACTTGGGGCAAGAACGTGGACCAGAAAAAAACCAGGAGGCTGGGCGGCTAGAAGCCCTTCGCTTTACGGAATCCACTCCCGCTGAGCCATGAGGATGGACTCGGGTTTTCCTCGGGTGCCGTCCGGCTGGGTCATCTCCCGCACGAACCAGAGCTGCCATGCGACCACCTGGCCGAGGCCACCGTGGGTGTCATTCCACCGCCTTGCCACGTAGTCGCCATAGGGCATGCGGTGGGTGTGATGGATGGTCATCCACAAGTTCATGAGGTACTTCTGCCAGCGGGCATCCTTGTAAGCGGCGCTCGCGAGCGCGGGTTTGTCCCAAAAGACAGGGGCACCATCTCGCAGAAGATCCACCTCGCTGCCATCAGAGAGGCCCGCGCGCAGGACGAACCATCCGTCCTCCATCAAGGGTGTCGGCGCGAACATCGTCCAGTACTGGTCCAGACGGAACACCATCGCGACGGGATTGGCCGTGCGGGGGAAGACCTTTTCCCAGAAGGGGAAGTCAGTGCCCCGGATGTTCCACAGGAAGACAAGGGTCAGGCAGAAGGCACAAAAAATACTCGCTGCGCAACGCAAGGCAGGCCGCGAGGAAGAAACGTAGAAACCATCTTCGCAGGACTCATTACAAGATGCTTGCTTTTGGTTGTTAGGTCTAAACAGGCTCCAAAAAGGACCCGGCACGAAGGCGAGCCACGCAACAATCATCACCCATGGGAAAGAGCCGATATCGAGGCAGATCGCGATGCCCGTGTGCAGCAGGATCATGCTGCCAACAGCCACGAGGCGGAAGCCGGTGCGCCAGACAGGCAGGAAGGCGAGGATGGGTCCAAGAATCTCCATCAGCACGGAGGCGTGCGTCAGGACGCGACAGGCCATGGGATACTCGCGCAACCACACGGCGGCGGGGCGCGCAAAGGCGTCCAGTTCCAGAACCTGGCGCAGCGCCGTGCCCTCGCTCCACCACACAGCGTGATTCTTGAAGACGACGGAGAACCAGTAGACGAAGGCCACTTGCAGCAGGAGACAGGCTCCAGGGAATGAAATGAGGGTGACCGCGACGGGCGAGGCATCCGGGGCGATGGCAGAGCGGCGTCGCGCATCGAAAGACCAGCGGGCACCCAACGGCAGGAAGATGCTCCAAAAGAGAAGCAAGCGGATCATGCTGTCCGCGCCGTTATTGATCAGCGGATTCCGCGCGTCCAGCGAGGCCACCAGTACCCAGCAGAGGATCGTGGCAAAACGCGTGCGATGACCGGCGAGCAGGGATACGGCAGCAAGCAGTTGCAGCACAAGCAGCACCACCTGCCAGGCAACAGCGCCGCTCAGGGCGTGAAGGGACCACATCATCTGCCCGCCCCACTGCTCCGCCAAGGCCGTGCGGGGCAGCACCCCGGCATCTGAGTAGAACGCCTCGGCATTGGTAACGGCCACCAATGTGTCCGCAATCAGCACCAGTGCGAGGCCAATACGGAACGTGGCGAGCGAACGGAGGTCGATGGCGAAAATTTGCCACCATGCGCGGGGAAAATGGGAATGGGCGAGGTGCGGCGGTGCCTTTGATCCGGAAGGCTTCCCTGTCTGTGCGCGACCTTGCGGGACGGTGGCAGCGTCCATGTCCGCAGGCCCTTCTGTCTCCGCACCGGAGGCGGCGGCATGCGAGCTTGGCGGAGTCACGGGACTAAACACTTCTGCAAATTTAACGACTGCTGGGAGAAATGCAATTTGGGTGGAAGCTCGCGCTGAAACGATGTCCGGGAACGCAGTACTGTTGCAGGCTTCGTGAAGACCACGGGAGGATGAGGAATCATGGGCCATGCGGATGTGAGCGATGGCGGAGAGTCATGGCCCCAGGGAACGCTCATGGTTTCTCCAAACATGTGCGGATCTCACGGTTTACTGCGGCCTCCTGAATGGGCGTTCAGCTTGCGGTTGTCCGTTGAGGGTTTCTTGCTGCGCTGGCTTGGCTGACCCATAATGTTCTTCCCCTACCTTCTCCCCCCCGGATGCCTGAGGTAAAATCCCCCCGAATTGCCATGCCCACGGCCAGCCCCCCGCTTCTGCCGGGTGCGGAGACGGTCTGCGCATGGCTGGTGGGCATCACCGTGGCGGTGGTGCTGGGTATTGGGCTGACCAATGGCCTGGTTTGGTTTGACTCGACACGGTCGTGCACATTCATGGCCGGCTATTCCTGTGTGAGGTTCAACACGGCTCTGGGCCTCACGTTCGCGGCGCTGGCCCTGGCGGCGTGCCAGTTAGCACACCGGCACTGGGCATGGCGTGTGGTGGTGCTGCTGCTGGGGGCGATTCCCGTGGTGATAGGTGGGCTCACTGCGTTCCAGGATCTGGCGGGGGTGAATTTGGGCATCGATACGCTGCTGGCTCCTGCCACCTATCCCGGGGACGTGGCCAGCATCTATACGGCTCATCCGGGACGAATGAGCCTGAATGCCTCCCTGTCGTTGTTTTTTCTGGGGCTCGCGCTCATGTCCATGGACAGGGTGGTGCGCATCTCGGACGCACGGCTGGAGGTGGGGTCCGCGCTCGCCATGCTGGCGGCCCTTCCGGTGTTTTGCGCCGTGGTGGGCTATCTCCTTGGTGTGGGGGGGTTCACCGGCATCCTGCGCTCGACGAACATCCTCATCCAAGCGGCGGTGGCGCTGCTCTCGCTCGCGGTGGGCATCTTGGCCTCCCGCCCCTACAGCTCACCCATGCGCCAGGTGCTCTCCTCCGGTGCGGACGGCGTGATGCTGCGCTGGATGCTGCCGGGCTCCGCGCTGCTGATGTTCGGCCTGAGCTGGATCGTGAAGGCCGCGCGCGCCGCAGGGACCATGGCGCCCGACGAGGGCACGGCCGTCATGCTTTATGGCGGCATGGTGCTGCTCTTCATGCTGACCT
>JAEYUU010000625.1 GCA_023429545.1 Verrucomicrobiota bacterium | reverse complement strand
GGACAGCTTCCGCACTTGGAATGTGGCCCGTATTGGGGTCCGCAACCTCTTCCAGACGAAGCGCGACGATGCCACGCACAACTACGCCGGCCTGAATACGTACATGGACGTCTTCATGGAGGATCCGGAGTTCGACCGCGATGTCTCCAACCTGTACAACGACCTCTTCTGGTATCCTGTACCCTGGCTCGCCTTCACCGTTGACAGCCAACTCCCGATTGGCAGCAGTGACTTCAACTTCACTGAAGTGAACTCCGCCATCACCTGGATGCCCAACAAGCGCTTCTCCCTCAGCCTTGGCCACCAGCTCCTGACGGACAATCCCCTCTTTGTGGACAGCAGCCTGATCTACTCCCGCCTGTACGCCAAGATCAACGAGAACTGGGGCTTCTCCATGAACCACATCTACGAAATGGATGACTCCACCCTGCAGTACCAGAGCTACAGCGTGCACCGCGACCTGGCGAGCTGGACCATGGCGCTCGGCGGCCTCGTTCGTGATAACCTTGGTGAAAACGAATACGGCCTCGTCCTTTCCTTCACCCTCAAGGATTTCCCCAATGTGAGCATCCCGCTCGACCTCGACCCGAATCCCACGGGCCGCGGTGGCAGTGAGTAGCCTTCCTGACGTGTAGCTTCCCCAGCTTTGAAAACCCGGTGGACTCCCTGAGTCACCGGGTTTTTCTTTGGGCGCAAAATACCGCAGGACTCCCCTTCTCACTTGAGGGGAAAGGGAACGGCGCTTAATTCCCCGCTCCCAGCATCGTCTCACTCCCTTCCTCCCACGCATGAAGCTCACCATCATCGGTTCCGGTTACGTAGGTCTCACCACTGGCGCCTGCCTCGCGGAGGTGGGCCACCACGTCATGTGCGTGGACAACGACGCCCGGAAGATCGAAACGCTGCTGGCTGGCAAGATCCCAATTTATGAGCCCGGTCTGGAGAACATGGTGCGGAAGAATGTGGTGTCGAAGCGCCTCCAGTTCACCACCAGCACGGAAGAGGGCGTGGACTACGGCGAGGTAATTTTCATCGCCGTGCCCACCCCACCCCAGCCGGACGGCAGCGTGGATCTCAGCTTCATCGAAAAAGTGGCACGTGAAATCGCCGTGTGTCTCGGCAGCTACCGCGTCATTGTGGACAAGAGCACCGTGCCCGTAAAAACCGGTGAGCGGGTGGCACACACCATCCGCCGCTATGCGAAGGCCGGTGTGGACTTCGATGTGGTGAGCAACCCCGAGTTCCTCCGGGATGGCAGCGCTGTGGACGACCTGATGAACCCCGATCGCATTGTCATCGGCGGCAACAGCGATCGCGCCCTGGCCGTCATGCAAAAGGTGTACGAGCCCTTCGTGGCCCCCGTGCTTGTGACGGACATCAACAGCGCGGAACTCATCAAGCATGCGGCAAACAGCTTCCTTGCCCTGAAGATCTCCTACATCAATGCGATTTCCGAGATCTGCGAAGTCAGCGGCGCAGATGTGGAAAAGGTCGCCGAAGGCATCGGCATGGACAAGCGCATAGGTCGCAGTTTCCTGAATGCAGGCCTCGGCTACGGAGGTTCCTGTTTCCCAAAAGATATCGCGGCTTTCATTGCGATTGCCGAGCAATTGGGTACGCCCTTCACCCTCCTCAAGGAAGTGCAGAGCATCAACACCCACCAGTTTACTCGATTCCTTGATGCCATCCGTGAGGCTCTCTGGGTGCTCAAGGAAAAGAAACTCGCGGTGTGGGGCCTCAGCTTCAAGCCGAACACGGATGACGTGCGCTCCAGCGTGGCTGTGAACATCGTGGAAGCGCTTGTCGCCGAAGGCGCGGATGTCACCGCATACGACCCCAAGGCCATGGGGAAATTCAAGGAGCTTCCCGTCGCCTCCAAGATCAAGCTGGCAGAGAGTCCGCTGGAGGCGGCACGTGGTGCCGAGGCGCTCATCATCGCCACCGAGTGGCCCGAGTTTGCCTCGGTCGATCTCGCGGAGCTTCGCAACACCATGCGTGCGCCGTTGATTTTCGATGGCCGCAACCTCCTCGACCCCACCGCCGCGCAGGCCTACGGATTCCAGTATCGCGGCATCGGTCGCGGCACGCTGCCTGTGGCACAGGGATGATTCGCACGGAGATGCCTGAACTTGGCCCTCCGTCCCTGAAATCGATGATCGCTTGTTCACCTGCTCCAACGGGGCTATGGTGATGGTTCCTGCCATCCCAACCATTCCCGTCACCTCCCCTTGCCTGTCGCCTCCCCTCCCCCAGCTCGTGCCCTCGCCCTGCAAGTCCTCGTTGATTGGGAGCGCGGTGAAACGTACGCCCAGGATCTGATTGAGCGTCACGCCTCCCGCCACGAGCTGGCGCATCGCGATGCCGCACTGCTGCAGACGCTTGTGTTCGGCGTTCTGCGCAATGTCAGCCTGCTGGATTGCTGGCTGGATGAGCTCTGCAGCAACAAGCGCCTGGAAACGAAGGTCCACTGGCTGCTGCGACTGGGTGTGGCGCAACTCCTCATTCTGGAAATGCCGCCCCATGCAGCGGTGAACGAGACCGTGTCACTGGCGGATGGCAAGGCCCGTGGCCTGGTGAATGCCGTCCTGCGACGCGCAGAACGCGAAAAGGCGGACCTCCGGGCCTTTGCCGAAAAGCTGCCGGCCCATGAACGCCTCTCCCATCCCGACTGGCTCATCGAGCGCTGGGGCAAGCAATATGGCGAGCAGGCTGCAATCAAACTCTGCGAGTGGAATCAAGACCCGGCCTCCACCTACATTCGCATAAACCGGCTCCATCCGGAACCCCTCGACAGTGCCGCGACGGCGGAACTCACACCCGCCATACATCCCGATTTCTTCCGTGTGGACACGCCTCCACGCGATTGGCTCGGCGCTGGAAAATGCTATGTGCAGGATCCCAGCACCGCAGTCGCCTGCGAATTGCTGGCCCCGCAACCTGGAGATGTGGTGCTGGACGCCTGTGCCGCTCCGGGCGGCAAGTCCGCCTACCTCGCGCAAATGATGCGCAACAAGGGCCGCATCATCGCCACCGATGCCATGCCTCGTCGGATCAAGCGCATGCAGGAGAACTTCGAGCGCCTCAAGGTCACCATCGCGGAGACGCCGGCGGTGGACTGGAGCAAGGCGACCGCCGCCGTATTTGGTGGCCTGCAGTTCGACCGCATCCTTGTGGATGCGCCATGCAGCAACACCGGAGTGATGCGCCGCCGTGTGGATGTCCGCTGGCGTTTGCAGCCGTGGTTCTTCGAAGAAATGACAAGGACGCAGAACGTCATCCTTGATGCGATGATTCCGCTCCTGAAGCCGGGCGGCTCCCTCGTGTACAGCACCTGCAGCCTTGATTTTGAAGAGAATGAAGGCGTCGAGC
>JAEYUU010000577.1 GCA_023429545.1 Verrucomicrobiota bacterium | reverse complement strand
GATATCGTCATCGGCACCGACCCGGATTGCGACCGCATGGGCGTGGGTGTCCGTGCGCGCAACGGCAAGATGCAACTCCTCACTGGCAACCAGATCGGTTCGCTCATGGGTTGGTACCGCATCAAGACCATGTTCGACCTGGGCATCCTGAATGAGTCGAACAAAAGCCACGCGGTGCTCATCAAGACCTTCGTCACCACGGACCTGCAGGCAGCCGTGGCCAAGGCGTATGGCATCGGCGTGGTGAACACGCTCACCGGATTCAAATACATCAGCGCGAAGCTGGAGAAATATGAGCAGGCACTGCCCGCCGATGTGAGGGCGAAGTACCGCGATCTGAGCGAGGCCGAGACGCGCGAACTCCGGTTGAAGCACAGCAAGTTCTTCGTCTTCGGCGGTGAGGAAAGCTACGGCTACCTGGGCACCGACTTCACCCGCGACAAGGACGGCAACGGCGCCGTGGTCATGTTCGCCGAAGTCGCCGCCTATGCCGCCTCACAGGGGCGCAAGCTCATCGACCTGCTGGATGACATCTATGCCGAGTTCGGCTACTTCCTGGAAGTGAACCACAGCAAGACCTTCGAGGGCGCGGAAGGCGCGGCGAAGATCCAGAAGCTGGCGGACTCCTATGTGAGCAACCCGCCCACGACCTTCGACGGCAGCCCTGTCACCAGCGTGAAGGACTACAGCAAGGGCGGCCACAAGGACGAGGAAGGCGACCCCATCCCCAAGGAAAAAATGCTCTGGGTCTTCCTGGAAGATGGACGCGCCTTCGCCGTGCGCCCCAGCGGCACCGAGCCCAAGATCAAATACTACCTCTACGGCAAGCAGCAGCCCAAGAGCGGCAAGTTCATCGCTGAAGAACTTGTCGCCGCGAAAGAGAAGGTCAGCAGCGGACTGAAGACGCTTTGGACCGCCATCGAGGAGGATATTGAGAATCGGCTGGTGTAGGCGCAGCGGCCTGCATTTCAATTGCTCGACTTCGCTCGATGAGAATGGAAGCCACCTCATGGGTGGTTTCCTTTTTGGAGCTGGGTGTGACAAGCACCATGGCACCCTTGCCTTTGGACTGCCCGAGTGAGAGTTACCGTCAGGCCAGAGGCCCAACGCCCACAGTCAGGCCGGAGGCCTAACCTCCATGAACTGCTTCGCTGCTTTGCGTTAAACTCCCACCCTGCCATACCCGCTCCCGCGCGCGGAGTGTTCGTACAGATGCCCGAAGACCTCATGTGCGGAGAGGCTCATGGACCTGGGCAGGTTCGGCAGATCTCCAATCAGCACCGGCCAGTCCTGCGTGTCATCCGGCACGCGGCCATGAGATCCCTTCACCAGCGTGGCATCCAGCGGGATCACGTCAAAGAGCGTACGCATGCGCATCGTCTTCAGCGCGAGCTTCCAGCCGAGCTTCAGCTTGGGTCGCTTGATCTTCGGATCGAGAAAGAGCTCCACGGGGTCGTATCCCGGCTTGCGATGGATGTCCACGCAGCGCGCGAAGTCGGGAGCCATCTTGTCGTTCTCCCAATAGTAGTACGTGAACCAGCTCCGGAAGTCGGACACCACCACGAGATCGCCGCTGCGGTAGTGATCCAGTCCCGCGAAGAACTTTTCCTGCTTGCCCAGGATCTGCTGCACACCGGGCGTGTTCTGCAGCAACTCGATCACCTGCGGGGCGATTGAATAATCATTGAAGTAGATATGGGCCACCTGGTGATCCGGGATCATCACCACCTTGCTCCCTCCCAGGTCGAGCGTCTCCCGCCCAAGCTCGTTCTTGATGCTCAGCCAGCCTTTCTCACGGAAGATACGGTTCAGGTGCACGGGGCGGTCCACCTCGGTGATGCCGTACTCGCTGAGCAGGATCACCTTGATGCTGCGATTCTCGAAGAAGGTGATCAGGTCGCCCACCACGTCATCGATCTCCTTGAGCGCCGTGGTGATCTTCTCCATGTCCGGGCCGTAGCGCTGCAGGTCATAGTCCAGGTGCGGCAGGTACACGAGGTTCAGGCTGGGCCAGCACTTCTCCTCCACCCACTTCGCGGATTGCGCGATCCACGCCGTGCTCTCGATGCTCGAGGCCGGACCCCAGAAATGTGGAAAGGGAAAGGCGCCCAGGTCCTTCTTGATCCGCTCCCGCATGCCCATGGGTTGCGTGTGGATGTCGAAGACCTTACGTCCATCCGCCGGATACAGCGGGCGCGGCGTGATGGCGAAGTCCGCGCTGGAGTACATGTTGAACCACCAGAAGAGCTTCGCGCACGTGAACTCAGGATCCACCCGGCGCAGCGCCTCCCACAGTTTCTCACCGGTCACGAGATTGTTGCTCTGCTTCCAGAAGCGGTGCTCCGAGTACTCACGATCGTACCATCCATTCCCCACGATGCCGTGGTCGCGAGGCAGCCGGCCCGTGAGGTACGTGCTCTGCATCGTGCACGTCACCGCGGGAAGTCCGGGCTGCACCCGTGCGATGCGGTTGCGCTCCATGAAGGCACGAATATTCGGCGTGGCCTCACAGATGAGACGGGGCGTGAGGCCGACAACGTTCAGAATGGCAGTGCGCTGCATGAGAGGGGGATCCGGCAGTCAACGGGCAGCGGCGCGAGAGTCAAGCGTCATCGGTGAACGGGGGGTAAAACTTGTCACGCACCCCCGCCTCCTTGCGACGCGCGCGCACGTATGTAACATTGCCCCCTTTCATGGAAGCTCCCCACCCGGTACCGCACTACTACGACTCCCACATGCACACCACGCTGTGCAAGCATGCGCGGGGTCTGCCGGAGGAGTATGCCGAGTTTGCGCTGAATCGCGGTCTGGCCGGCATCATCTTCACCTGTCACAGCCCCATGCCACGCGGCTTCTGGCCCCATGTGCGCATGGATGACTCCCAGTTCGACGAATACGTGGCCCTGGTGCACCGCTGCCGCGACCACTACGCGGGCAGGCTCGACGTGCGTCTGGGCATGGAGTCGGACTACTTCCCCGGGTTCGAGGACTGGGTGCAGTATCTGCACGGTCGTGCGGACTTTAATTACATCCTGGGTTCCGTGCACTGGCAGGGGCCGGAGTACCATTCGCGCTTTGGTCTCGGCAGCCCGGCGGACTTCCGCCGCAGCTATTGGGAGAACCTCGCCGCCTCCGCGGAGACGGGCCTCTTCGACTGCCTCGCGCACCCGGACCTCATCAAGAACTATCGCTCAAGCGAGTGGGTCCCGGGTGAATGGGAGGAAAATGTCACCGCCGCGCTGGACCGCATCGCGAAGACCGGCGTGGCCATGGAGCTGAACACCTCCGGCGTGCACAAGAGTTATTCCCAGATGAACCCCAGCCT
Organism: Verrucomicrobiota bacterium; assembly: GCA_023429545.1. GTDB lineage: Bacteria > Verrucomicrobiota > Verrucomicrobiia > Verrucomicrobiales > Verrucomicrobiaceae > Roseimicrobium. The sequence continues at coordinate 3,939 of JAEYUU010000577.1, read as the reverse complement.
CTCCATGCTCAGCATGATGAAGGCCCGCGGCATCCCGGTGGTGGTGGGCTCAGACTCTCACAAGCCGACGCGCGTGGGGGAAAACTTCATCTTCGCGCTCGAGAAGCTGCAAAGGGCGGGCTACGAAACCGTGCGTGTCTTTGAGAATCGCAAGCCAGCGGATCTCGCCATCGCCGGCCTGCTGCCCGGTCTGAAGGCGGCGGCACAGCGCAATGCGGACGAGCTGAACATGTTCGCCACGGTTTGAGCCAGCATTCAGAAAGGCAAAAAAACGTCACACGCCGTCTGCGCAAAAACGGGATCCCAGCCGCATTTACCCCTTGTCGGCACGCGGCATGCTGCCTAATCTCGCGGCATGGATTTCCCAAGACGCAGTTTTCTCCTCACAGGCCTGTGCGGCCTCGCCCTGGCAGGACTCACCCATTGCAAGAAGGAAGCCGGCGGCAATGCCAGCACCATCGTGGTAGGTGAAGTCGCCGCCCTGACCGGCGGCACGGCCACTTTCGGCCAGTCCTCCCACGCCGGGACCCAGATGGCCGTGGATGAAATCAATGCCGCAGGCGGTCTGCTGGGCAAGCAGGTGAAGCTCATCACGGAGGACGACCAGTCCAAGCAGGGAGAAGCCGGCACCGTGGCGAAGAAGCTCATCTCCCGTGAGAACGTCGTCGCACTCCTCGGGGAAGTCGCCTCCGGCCGCTCCCTGGAAATGGCGCCCATCGCGCAGAAGGCGGGCATCCCCATGATCTCTCCGGCCTCCACGAATCCGAAGGTGACCGCCGAGGGCGACCACATCTTCCGCGTGTGCTTCATCGATCCCTTCCAGGGCACGGTGATGGCGAAGTTCGCCCTGGCCCGCGGCTGGAAGAAGGTCGCCGTGATGACGGACGTGAAGCAGGACTACAGCGTGGGCCTCTCCCAGTTCTTCAAGGAGTACTTCACCAAGAACGGCGGCACCATCGTGGGTGAGCAGAGCTACAGCTCCGGTGACAAAGACTTCAAGGCGCAGCTCACGAAGCTGAAGGACGGCGCCCCGGATGCCATCCTCGCCTCCGGCTACTACAATGAGACCGGCCTCATCGCCGTGCAGGCACGCGAACTCGGCATCGCCGCACCGCTCCTGGGTGGCGATGGCTGGGACTCCCCCTCCCTCGTGGAAGTCGCGGGCAAGGCCATCGAAGGCAGCTTCTTCTCCAACCACTTCTCCGCGGAGGACAAGTCACCGATCATCCAGGACTTCATCGCAAAGTACAAGGCAAAGCACGGCAACGTGCCGGACGCCATGGCCGCCCTGGGGTATGACTCCATGATGATCCTCGCCGCCGCCATCAAGAAGGCTGGCACCACGGAAGGCAAGGCTCTGCGCGATGCCATCGCCGCCACCAAGGATCACGCGGGCATCACCGGAGTCATCACGCTGGACAAGGACCGCAATGCCAACAAGCCGGCGGTCATTCTGACGATCAAGGACGGCAAATTCGTGTACGTCGAAACCGTCGCCCCCTAAGGAGCCTTGGAGCAGTTCATCCAGCAGTTGCTCAACGGCCTTTTCCTCGGGGCCATCTACGCACTCATCGCCCTGGGCTACACGATGGTGTACGGGGTGCTGCGCTTCATCAACTTCGCGCATGGAGATGTCTTCATGCTCGGCGCCTTCAGCGGGTACTACCTGCACAAGGCGCTCCTCCCGCTGATGGGTGCGCTCCCCGCGCCCCTCAGCGCGATGATCATCCTGCTGCTCTCCATGGCCATCTGCGCCGCGCTGGGCATTCTCATCGAGTTCCTGGCGTACCGGCCGCTGCGGAGCCGGCCGCGCCTGAATGTGCTCATCACCGCGATCGGCGTGTCGTTGTTCTTGGAGTACACCGGTCAGCTCATCTTCGGAGCGACGCAGCGCCCCTTCCCCGACCTCATTCCCAAGCACAACATCTCCGGGATGGGTGGTCTCTACGTCTCCAATACGCAGGTCATCGTGCTCGCTACCACCGTGGCGCTGCTCATTGCCCTGCGCTTCATCGTGATGAAGACAAAGATGGGCCTCGCCATGCGCGCCCTGTCACTCAATCCCACGGCCGCCACGCTCATGGGCGTGAACAACAGCGTCGTCATTTCCTTCACCTTCGGCCTCGGCTCCGCGCTGGCGGCGGCGGGCGGCATCCTCTACGCCTCACTGTATCCCTCGATTGAGCCCTTCATGGGCATCCTTCCGGGCTTGAAGGCATTCGTGGCAGCCGTGCTCGGCGGCATTGGAAACATTCCCGGCGCGGCGCTCGGCGGTCTCATCATTGGTGTCACGGAGACGCTGGTGGCCGGCTACAGCCAGGACATCGGCATCCCCTCTGGATACAAGGACGGTGTGGCGTTCGTCATCCTGATCCTCATCCTTCTCTTCAAGCCCTCAGGTCTTCTCGGCAAAGTCGAACGCGAGAAAGTATGATCAAGAAATACGGCACCCACCTGTTTCTCTTCGCGGCACTCGCCGTGAGCCTGGTTGTCTCGCTCCTGGCGGATCGCATAGACGACTACTACATGGACATCATGCTCAATGTGGGGATCAATGTGATCCTCGCCGTGAGCCTGAATCTGGTGAATGGCCATACAGGCCAGTTCTCCCTGGGCCACGCGGCATTCATGGCGGTCGGCGCGTATGGGTCCGCGGTGATCACGTTGCAGTCTGGCGAGCAATTCGCACAGGTCCTTGGCGGCGGTGTCTTCGGCCACAGCGTCGTCTTCATTGTGGCTCTGGTGATGGGCGGTCTCTTTGCCGCCATGCTTGGCTGGATGGTCGGCGTGCCCTCGCTGCGTCTGCGAGGGGACTACCTCGCCATCGTGACGCTGGGCTTCAATGAGATCGTCCGCGTGGTTTTCACCAACACCAGTGCGGACGGCCCCTTCGGCGGCGCCCTGGGCCTCAAGGGCATCGAGCCGTACACGAATTTCTTCTGGGTCTTCGCCATCGCCGCCATCTCTGTCTACGTGGTCGGCTCCATGGTGAACTCCACCTACGGACGCGGCTTCCTCGTGGTGCGGGATGACGAGGTCGCCGGTGAATCCATGGGCATCAATACCGTGCGCTACAAGGTGACCGCGTTTGTCATCGGCGCGTTCTTCGCGGGGCTCGCCGGCGGACTCTATGCGCACCTCCGCACCACCATTTCCGCGGAGGGATTCGGCTTCCTGAAATCGGTGGATGTCGTGGTAATGGTCATCCTCGGAGGCATGGGCAGCACCCTGGGCGTGGTCATCGCCGCCGTGGTGCTCACCGTGCTCAACGAATTCCTCCGCGATGTGGAGCAGTACCGCATGATCATCTTTGCCCTCCTCCTCATCATCATGATGATCGTGCGTCCTCAGGGCCTGCTGCCCAACGTGGTGCTCCAACGCAAAAAGAAATCGGCATGAGCGCGACCCTGGAGCTCGACAATGTGACGGTGCAGTTCGGTGGACTGCGGGCCGTGGGAGATCTGTCTTTTTCAGTGAAATCCGGCGAATTGCTCGGCCTCATCGGCCCGAATGGCGCGGGCAAGACCACCGTCTTCAATCTCATTACGGGCGTGTACCAGCCCACCGCTGGCGGCATCCGCTTCAACGGTGTGCGCGTTCCCGGTCACAAGCCGCACCAGATCACGCGCATGGGCATCGCCAGGACGTTCCAGAACATCCGGCTCTTCGCCTCCATGTCCGTCTTCGACAACGTGCGCTCCGCCATGCTGATGCATATCAAGCACGGCATCGCTCACTCGCTGTTGCGCGCCCGTGCCTTCCGTGATGAGGAGACGCTGCTCGCCGCCGAGGTGATGGATCTTCTCGGCATCTTCGGTCTCGAAGGCATGGCGGAGGAACCCTGCAAGTGCCTCTCCTACGGAGACCAGCGCCGCCTGGAAATCGTCCGCGCCCTGGCCACCAAGCCCAAGCTCCTCCTCCTCGACGAACCCGCCGCCG
>JAEYUU010000508.1 GCA_023429545.1 Verrucomicrobiota bacterium | reverse complement strand
AAGCCCATGCGGAACCACGTGCCGAAATCCTGCGGCAGCCCACCGGGCGCGCCCACCTGCTGTGCGACACCGGGCATCACGCTGGCGAGACGATGATTCGCCTTCGCGAACTCCGCCTCTGCGTCCTCCACCGCGCCCACTGCGTGGTCGAGTGTGTCATCATCATGGGTCTGCTTGATGGCTTCGGGCGAGATGTTGCGCAGCGTGTCGAGATGATGCTGGTACACTTCACGGGCCACGGAGATTTCCTCCACGGCTTTCTGCGAGTTGTGCAGTTCACGATCAAGCTTGGCCAGTCCGCGACTCAGACGCTCGCACATGTCGCGGCGTCCATCATGAAAGCGATCTTCCTTCTGCTGGCGCAGCTCCAGTTCGCGAGCTTCGCGCTGGGTGCGATCCAATTCCTGCTGGAGCTTCAGCGCCATGGCCTGCTTGTGCTTCAGTTCGGCGCCGGAATCAGGGGACACACCCACCGCAGGCATGGTGACGGCAGCGGCATAGCTGGCTGCGCGTTTCGGAGCCTTGTGATGCGCGTTCTCCGGCTCTTCGAAGCGAAGCTCAGGCGCGTCCTGTTCGTCAAAGAAGCTGGTAACCTTCGTCATAGGAGGAGCAATTGTTTTGCTCCTCTGAGTATTACGGATTTCCTAAGTTTGCCAATCGTTTTGTTCGGTGGAACGCGAAAAAGTACGGCAGCCCTCCGGAAAATACTGTTAGTATGACCACTGCTCCCAAGCTCGCAAGTTCCATTTGCCCCAACTCAGGAAGCACAATGCCCTTCGACATAGAAGCGTGGCGATGCACGGCAGGCACGACCAGAATGCCCACGGTAAGCACGATGTAGAAAAAGCTCAGCACGAGACACAATGTGCCACCGAAGCCGGAAACGATCTTCGCGGAGTTCGTCTCACGGAAGTTCGGCAGCAACGCTCCCAGGGCCAGAGCGAGTGCATTGAGGCCAACCGTTTGCAGGATGATCGCCATCACGAAAAACGCGGAACGCTCCATCGTGAGCTTGAGGCTGAGTGACGAAATGATCACCAGCAGCGTGGTCACAGGAGTTACGACAGCGATATTGAGAAACAGCTTTTGACTGAGCACCTTCGTCAGGGGAAAGGGAGCGAGCCCGAGGATCCACAGCCGCTGCCCCTCCATGCTGAACTGCGGAAATACAAAGCGCGTGCTCAGCGTGGACATTGCGAGGCAGCACACGGTGAGATTGAGATAGCTGGTGATCGAACTCCACATCGCATCCTTGTAATTGTAGCTCAGGTGCCGGAGGTTCGATGTGTAGACCAAAAGCAGCCCAAAGATCAGCGCGCACTGACCCCACTGCATGGGCTCGCGGAGGAAAATGCGCACATCTTTCATCACCAGCGCCTGGGTCTGCCCCTTCAGGCCGGAGAGCAGTGTGCGCAGGCCACGGTGGGTGCGTTTGCCGAAGACTTTCTGCCCCTTAACCATCTGGCGCCCCTCTATCCGCGCCATGGCCATGTTCCATGTGTCGTAGAAGAAGCGGCCCGCCAGCCACCGAGTCAGCAGCCATACCACCAGGGCATAGCTGGCGAGGGTGAGCAGGTACAAGGCGGACCTTTCATGCAATCCCCTTCCGCTGGAGATGACCACCTCCGCCACCCACGAGCTGGGCAGGAGGGGATGCGTGCAGATCTTTGTGTGACGCAGCAGCTGGTTCACATTCGAGGCCACGTCACCGGAAATCAGGCGGGCACCCTGCTGCTCGCGGATCTGCCAGGAAATGACGAAGACAAGCACCACGCCCACGACCGCCGCCAGCTTCAACCACCAGGGACGATAGCAACGCACGATGAAAAGCAGCAGCCACGAGCTGATGTTCGAAGCCACGGAGATAAGCGCGACCACCGCCAGCAGGCTGACCACGTAAAAGGAGACCGTCGCTTCCAGTACATTGCCAAAGGCCGCCAGGATCGGCGCACTGAGCAGCAGGAGGCCCCAGCTTGAAAGCAGCAACCCTTCCACCGTGCGCCACAGCACGATGCTGCTGTGCGGCATGGGCAGGCTGAGGTGCCAGCCCGTCTCCTGCCTGCGGAAAAGGCTGATTCCCGTGATTGCGGAGTTCGAAATCACCAGCATCAGGAAGAAGAAGAAAAACAGCAGGAAAAGCATCCGCTCCGTGAGCAGCGGCCCCAGTAGCGGGAGCTTGTGTACGAAGCGCAGCCCCTGATTCACCAGCACGTAGGCGGCCACCATGTACAGCGCCATGAAGGAGACAATCGTCACCGTCATCAGCCTCCCCTCCTCCATCCCATGCCTCAGCCGGTGGCGAAGGGCCGCCCCGTGGACCCGGGCCTGGACGATTGTTGCTCGCAGCGTGGATTCCATCGGTCTCCCATCGTCGCAGCACCCGCCGGGCGGATGCAACGGAAATTCCACACCTTTCCTCTCCCCTGCCGTCCTAGGGGGACATGTTGCAGTTTCTTAGAGAAATGCTTGCACAAGAATAGCCTTTTCGCCAAAAATGAGCGCTTGCCCCGCTCGCGGGTCAAAAGAGCCTCCTCATTATTTCATCCAAACCAAACCTATGCTGCAAAGTATCATCAACATCAAGCTGGCCGCCATGGTGGCTGCGCTCGGCCTCGACACCGCTGAGTGGAAGAGCCCAAGCCCCGCCATGACCCAGAATGTGCAGGCTCTGGCCGACGCTCAGGCCTACGCCGCCAAGGGCGAACAGGCCCCCGCTGGCAAAGGCCTCCAGGACGTCATCAACAACATCAAGACGCTGGCTGACGCCGGGGATAAGGACGCCCAGTTCGCCGTGGGTCTTTTCCTGCAGCAGAGCAACCAGCAGAATGGTCCCGCGCAAGCGATGGAGTACTACAAGAAGGCCGCCGATCAGGGCCAGCTCCAGGCCATGAACAATTATGGCTTCCTCCTCGCCGCCTCCAGCCAGGAACCCGAAAAGGCCAAAGAAGGCATCAAGTGGATCAAGCAGGCTGCCGACAAGGGCCTTAATGCCGCCCGCCGCAACATGGCCGCCATCTACCTCCGTGGCATGGCTGGCGAACCCAAGGACGCGGATGCTGCCTTCAAGCTGCTGGACGCCGCCTCCAAGGAAAAGGACAGCCAGGCTGACTTCGAAATCGCCCAGTTCTATGCCGGTGGCGGTGGCCCTGATAAGAAGGATGATGAAAAGGCCTGGACCTACCTCCAGAAGGCCTCGGACGCCGGCAACGCCAACGCCCTCACCTACATCGGCGCGCTCCTCTTTGAAGGTGGCAAGCTCGGCGACAAGCAGATCACCAAGGATCCTGCCCTCGCGGTGAAGAAGTTCCAGCAACTCGCTGACCAGAACAATCCTGCCGGTCTTCGCACCATGGGTGAGCTCTACGAAGGCGGTCTGGGCGGCATGCCCAAGGACTTCAAGAAGGCCCTCGAGTACTATGAAAAGGCCGTGCAGGGCAATGACGCTGCCGCGCAGCTTCGCCTTGCCAGCTTCTACGACCGTGGCATCGACCTGGTCCCTGGAGACGACAAAATCGAAATCCAGCGCAATGACGCTGCCGCCCTCCAGCTCTACCGCCTCGCCGCGCAGAACAATGTGCCCCTCGCCATCTACAACGTGGGCGCCTTCTATGAAGCCGGTCGTGCCGTGGATCGGGATATGACCAAGGCATTCACCCTCTATCTCCAGTCGGCGATTTCCGGCCTTGCCTTCGGCATGCAGAAGACGGGTGTGTACTACCTCAATGGTGCCGGTACCCAGAAGGATCCCGTGGCCGCCGCCGGATGGTTCGCCCGCAGCGCCGCTGCAGGCCTGCCAGATGGCAGCCTGAGCTATGGCATTGTGACCGAAATGGGCCTGGTTCCCCAGAAGGACGCCTCCATCTCGCAGTTCTTTGCCGCAGGTGGCCATTACAATGATGCCGCAGACTCGCCGAACGCGAGCGACGCCGTGCGCATGGAGGCCCTCCTCCGCATCGGCAGCCTTTACTTCCGCGGTCTGATGGTGCCTTCCGGCGAGCAGCCCAAGCCCAATCTTGAGCGCGCCTACATGTACTTCAAGCAGGCTTCCAACATCGATCCCAAGAACCAGCTCGCCGCCAGCGCTCGTGATGAGGCCGCTGCCAAGCTGACGGTGGATCAGAAGAAGAAAGCGGATGCCGACGTGGAGCGTCGTGAAGCAGAGCTCAAGCGCAAGCAAGAGGCAGCCGCCAATCCGGCCGCCGCTGCTCCCGCTGCGACCCCTGTGGCACCTGCGGCTCCTGCGGCTCCTGCTGCCAAGCCAGCCACCACCCCCCGCTCTCGCTAATCGCGACAGCTTCGGGAAATCAAGAATCCAACCTTAAAAGGCAAAAGCCGCGCTGGAGACAGCGCGGCTTTTTGTTTGGTTTGGGAGAGCGCTATTGACGAATAGAAACGTCCTCCACGTCTACAGACTTCACTACCGGCGATTCATTCATTCCTCTGCGTCTGCCCCTGAGCTTCCGCTTTCCTGCCCTTGCCAGCCTTTTTCTTCTTCGTTCCCCCGGGGCTCTCTTTCTGCCCCTGCTCCGTGTTTGCAGTGGGCACGGGCGCCTTGATGTCCTGTTGCCAGGCATGAAGCTTGTTCAGCAAGGCGTGGGCTCTTTCAGCCTCCATGGCGGCCAGGTTCTTCGTTTCACCAAGATCCTCCTTGAGGTTGTAGAGTTCCACCCGCTTGTCCTCCATGAACTCCATCAGCTTCCAGTCGCCGCTGATGATGGTGGCCACAGGTGTGGTACGCCAGGTGTTCTCCCCAGCTCCGAGATAACCGGGGAAATGCTGGAAGATGGCGTCGCGCTTCAGCTTCGCACCGCCATCACGGAAAAGAGGCACAAGGCTTTCGCCATCCAGTACCTGGCCCTCCGGTGCGGTGCCCTTGGCCACTTCGAGCAGGGTGGGAAAGATGTCCACATGAATGGCCGGCACCGCGCAGGTGCTGCCAGGCTTCACCACTCCGGGCCAGCGCACGATGAAGGGTACCCGCGTGCCGCCTTCATAAAGGCTGCCCTTGCCACTGCGCAACGGGGCATTGTCCGTGATGTCTCCCGCCTTCTTCAATCCCTCGCGCACGTAGCCGCCCACACCGCCGTTGTCGCTGGTGAAGATGAGCACTGTATTCTCCGCGAGCTTGAGCTCCTCCAGCGTCTCCATGACGCGACCCACGCTTTCGTCCACACTCGCAATCATCGCGGCATACGTGGGATCATGATGCCCGCCCGCAGCGGCCTTGGGCTTGAAGCGCTCAATCAGTTCCTTCTTGGCCTGGAAGGGGGAATGCACGCCGAAGTGCGGCAGGTAGAGGAAGAAAGGCCTGTCCTTGTGGCGCGTGATGAAGTCCACCGCCTTCCCGGTGAGGAAATCCGCAAGATAGGTGTCCTTGTCTGGTATCTCGACGTTCGGGTTCGTGCCGAAGTTGAAGTGCTTCCCCATGCTAACGATGGCTTCATCGAACCCACGTTTACCGGGATGATGAGCCTCGCCATTGCCGAGATGCCACTTGCCGAACATGCCGGTGGCATAACCTGCGCTCTTGAGCGACTGCGCCACCGTCTTCTTCTCCAGGGGAAGCTCGTTGAGATTGTCCACCGGACGCAGCGGCCTCGAACGCCAGTTGAACCGGTCAATGCCGCCGCCCGTGTAGACACCAGAGCGTGGCGCATACTGGCCCGTCATCAGAGCCGCGCGTGTGGGCTGGCAATTCTGCGCCTGGTGAAAGCTGGTAAGCTTCATGCCCTGCTCCGCCAGCCGGTCGATGTTGGGGGTTTCATAATACTGACTGCCAAAGCAATGCACATCCGTGTAGCCC
>JAEYUU010000484.1 GCA_023429545.1 Verrucomicrobiota bacterium | reverse complement strand
GGCGCAGGATCAGGACGGGAAGACGGTGAAGCTGGCAGATGAATACGCCAAGGGGCTGACACTCGTGTATTTCTACCCGAAGGCCGGCACCCCTGGCTGCACCGCCCAGGCATGCAGCCTGCGAGATGCCTACGAGGACCTCACCAAAGAAGGCATCAGGGTCTTTGGCGTGAGCACGGATGATGTGGCGGCGCAGAAGAAGTTCGTGGAAAACAAAAAGCTGCCCTTCACGATTCTGGCTGACCCCGATGGCAAGGTGCTGGAGGCCTTCAAGGTGAAGAAGATTCCGCTGATTGGCCTCGCGTCACGTCAGGCGTTTTTGATCAAGGATGGCAAGGTGATCTGGCACGATGCCAAGGCCTCCACCGCCGAGCAGGCGGCGGACGTGCTGAAGGTGGCGCGGGAGTTGAGGGCAGGGCGATAATGCGGTGAGTGACTCATTCGCAAGTAAAGCCACGCGCAGGTTCCACAGGGGCCGCCCCATGGCCACACAGGCGACGTGCCGCAAATCATCATTTGTAGAACGCTTCCAGCGTTCAGGATGTGCCTCCATCGTCCCAGGGTGGCCCCCGTTTCGCGGGCTTGCCCTGGGCTACGATTGTGGAACGCCTTCGGCGTGGGAACTCTGATGAAAGTCGCCGGCGCCTTCCTCGCCACACGTGAGCAACTTGCCACGAATGAATCCTCCCTCCTTCAGATCAGCATCGTCGCCAGACCGAGGAAGGTACCCATGCTCACCACATCCGTGGCGGTGGTGAGGAAAATGCTGGAAGCGGTGGCGGGGTCGAAGCCGAACTTGCGGAGCACCAGCGGGATGGTGGCCCCCGCAAGACCGCTGACCACGCAGCTCGCCACCATGGAGAACCAGACCACCACGCCGAGCATGAGCGCGGCCGGGTTGCTCTGCATCTTCGCATACACAAACATCCCGATGGCCGCGACGAGGCCGACGATGGCACCATTGGCAACGCCCAGCATGGCCTCCTTGAAGAAGAGCTTCCGTTCTTCTCCAGTCTTCAAATCTCCGAGGGTCAGACCACGCAGGGTGACTGCGAGCGCCTGGCATCCGGTGTTGCCGCTCTGACCCGCGAGAATGGGAAGGAAGGCCGCGAGGATGACCACGCGATCGAGCGTGTGCTCGAACAACCCCACCACCGCACCGGCGATGAAGGCCGTGAGAAGATTGAACTGAAGCCACGGATGCCGCATCCAGAAACTGCGGTTCACCGGAGTAGCAAGGCGTTCCTCTTCGTGAACACCCACCATGGTACCGGGCTGCGCGGAGAGTTCGATGGCGCGAGCTTCAAAGAGCGACTGGCCGCGCACGAGGCCAAGCAGATGGCCTTCCTCATCACAGACCGGATACACGGGGAAATGCCGGTTGAGCGTGCTTTTCATCGCATCCGTGAGCGCCATCTCCGGATGGAGCCAGAAGATGTTCGGATACATCACCTCGCTGAGCTTCCTGTCGGGATCAGCGAGCATGAGATCGCGGAACACCAGCACACCCACCAGCTTGTTCGCCTCGTCCGCGACATAGCCGTAGGTGATGAAGGCCTTCTTGGTCAGCTTGCGCATGGCCTCAATGGTTTCGCGCACGGTCATGTGCGGGCGGAAGACGGCGACCGGGGGCTCCATGAGCCAGCCCACGCTGTCCTCAGGATATTCCTGATTCTTCATCCACTGACGCGCCTTGTCCACCGGGGCGGCGGCGATGAGTTCGCTGCGGCGGCGATCATCCAGCTCACGCAGGATCTGCTGGCCCACGAGCGGATTGATGATCTCCAGAATGGCAATGGCGTCCTCGTCCTTCTGCGCCTCCAGCAGTTCAGCCGCCTCATAAGGGGCGCGCTGCACCACAGCCGTGGCCAGTGTGTCTAGTTCCTGGGGAGTCATGGCCGCACCTTGACGCGGGCAGGCCCCACGGCAACGGCGAATTTTGCACTTTTCCCCACCCACACAGGGTGAGGTCTGGCAATTTCGATCACGGCTTGATGCCAATGCAATAGCCCGAGGTGATGGCGAGATCGAAGCAGCCGCCCGCCATGGCTTCCGCCGTGCTGGCGTCAACGAACTGTCCCCCAGCGGAGTTGCAGATCACCCAGCGGTCCCCCGGGAAATGCACCGCGAAGGCCCCCGACGGCAGCGCATGCACGACACGATCCGCGCCCGGGAAGCGCGTGGGATTGAAGTTGGCACCAACGGATGGGTCCGTCCCCCACACCATCAGTTCCCCATCGCGCCGCAGGGCGGCGGCTTCCGAGTTGTTCGCGGCAATCGAGATGATGCCAACGTCTTTGCCCGGCGGAATGGCGGAGAGAGTCCCTGCCCGGTTCGCACTACCCCAGCTTGCAAGAGCGCCGTCTGGCATCAGCGCGATGCAGGCTTCCGTGCCCGCGACCACATCCACCACGGCGCCCAATCCGGGGGGCGATTCGCTATAGGCACTGGCGGTGCCGATGTTCCCTGTCGGCAGGCGCGTCAGGCTGCCATTCGCATGGCGCGCAAAACCCCAAAGTGGGCCGGAATGCACGGCCACGGCCGGACGCAGGCCTTCCGCAGGATGCACGGCTGTGGTGCTCCAGACCACGGTGGATCCATCCTCGCGCAGGGCAACATCGTACCGATTGCCCGCAGCCACGGCGACCACGCGATCAAGGTCGGCTGGCACGACTGCCATGGTGTTCGGACCTTTCTTGCCAAGCACCGTTACCGTTCCATCGGCGCGCAACACGAGGACGTGATTGAACCCCGCGGAAACACTCACCGCATTGGAGATCTGCGGCGCGGTGTCGGGCCACTGCATCGTGGCATTCTCATCCGTGCGGACGGAACGTTTCCAGACGATCACGCGCCCGGCGCGCACAGGTCTCCGCAACACGGAAGGGCCGGACATGGGCGGCACATTCAAGGTGGCGGCAGGCGGGCCACCACTGGCTGAAGTCCCGGAGCCTGTGGACGAACCCTCGACAGAACCGCCAGTCGAAGAGCCGCTTTGAAGGCGGCTCAAAACCTTCGACCTGGTAGGATCTCCCCCAAGGGCATCAATGGCCTGCATCACCAGGCGCACACGCTCCGCCCCTGCGGCGTTGTTCTCCGTCGTGCGCTGTTGTTTCAGCGCCGTCAGCCTTGCCTTCTGCGCCGTGGCCAAGGTTGCTTGATCGCCCTGCGTTTTCTGGGGCAGCAGCGCGAGCTGTTGCACATAGATGTCGTGCAATCGCGCCAATGTCACGGGCCATGAGGCTGGGCGCGGCGAAGGTACCGGACCATTGTTTGCCACCCGCGAAATCTCGCTCAGGAAATGCTCCTTCTCAGCAGGTGAAGCAGCAGCCACTTCACGACGCAGGGCGCCAAGGTACTTTTCGTCCAGGTCCTTTTTAATGCTGTCAGTCCCCCTGGCCATTGCCTCGTCCCACTCCTGATTGAGCATGCCGAGCAAATTCCAAAGCTCCGGATCGGCGCTTTCCAGGGCAAGCATGTCACGTTTCGCCATGGCGCTGGTGGCGCCGTCTGTTTTCAAGGTGGAAAGTTCCGGCAGCTTCCACACGTGGAGGGCGTAGTCTCCGTCCTTGTCCGGACTCCCTGGACTGTATCCACCAGCAGTCACGGCGAATTTCCCATCCTCACTGACGGTGATGGAAGTCACACAGCGTGTTGCCTGCGGTTCGCTCTTCCAGACAAGCGTGCCGGTCAGTGTTTCGAAGATGTTCAAGGTGCGGTCCTGTCCTCCCGCAACCACAAGGCGGCCCCCATCTGCAAAGGCAGCTTCATAGATAAAATTTTGCGGACCTTGCTGGCGGGAGATGGAACTGCCCGTCTCCGCATCCCAAACGTGGAACCTTCCTCCGGCCGAGCCAACCAGTGTCTTTCCATCTGGAGCAAAACGAAAGCGATAGGGTGCGGGAGGCTCCGGCCACTGCTTCACCAGGGAC
>JAEYUU010000477.1 GCA_023429545.1 Verrucomicrobiota bacterium | reverse complement strand
GCGCAGCACGGCGCAATCCGGCCCGGAGCAGAACTTCCCGCGAGCCTTCTTCCGCAACGAACCCGGCGCAGTCACGGCCCTCACCGAAACACGTCCGGTCGGCATCAAGTTGGAGTTGGAACCAATCATCGGCCCTGATGGCCGGACGATGGATCTTTCTTACGCCCTCGAGGTGCACAGTTCTTCGCCTCAACTTCGAGAAGTGCCGTCCCCACCTCTCGGGGATTCACAAGCGCGCAAATTGCCGGTGTTCGACTTCTGCCTGGCGAATCTGACATCCGCCATCACCTACGATGGCGACGACACCAAGCTTCTTGGCGTCTGGACGCCTTGCGAAGCCAATGGGCAGTCGCGTCATGAGGTTCTGCAGGCAGCCTTCCTGCGCATGGCTCCGGTAGCGCTGGTGCGCGAGCTCAATCCATTGGTGGAAACAAAGCTGAGGGAGCATCTGCTTCATCAGGGACAAATCCCGGCCGCTGATGCGGAACTAGAGCCAGAGCTGGCTGTTCCTGTGGGGAAGGGAATGAAACGCCAGGAATTTAAAGTGCCGCACGACTTTTTGACCCACGTACACTGGGGGACCACCGAAGACGATCAACGGGTTCTTTTCCTCGATTCCCCGGTAACTTGCAATTCCGAACTGCCGGAGGACATCGCCGTTCGCCGAGACATACCTCTGGTTCCTGCAAGTACACCGCTGGAGTGGATTGTTCCGTTGCCCGAAGGCACAAGCCACCGCTATCACCCTGACAAGAACCTCCTGGAAGTAGTGCACACTGAGAAGGGCCTGCGACAAATAGAAGCCCTCATCAACCTCACTTGGACCAGGACTCCCACGCTCCTGGCTTTCTCCCTGCACATCGTGCAAGCAGATGGCGCCACGCTGCGGGAGATCACAAAAGACAACGCCACCCACTCGGACCACACTGGCGCCTGGGACAACGTTGAGGAGCTAGTGCGCAACGGCAAAGCCACGGTGCTCTCGACGCAACGCCTCGAGACCCGCAGCGGACAACGCGCCAAGTTCTCGGTGGGCCTGGAACGCGCCACAGTGGACGCCTTCGAAAAGACCGACCGCGGGACGATTGAGGCAGGAACAAGCTCGAAAACGGTCGGTACCATCTGGGAGTTCGAGCCAATCCTGTCGCCGGACCGGAGGACCATCGACGCCAACCTCGCTCTCGAATTCCACTTCGCGCCACTTCAGCCTTCACCGACTGAAGCCACTCGAACTCCTGGCGTGGGATTGGACGCAGAGAAGGTGTTTGCCTCGAAGGTGGTGAGTGTCTATACGATCCGCTCCGGCACCACTCGACTCATCGGCCTGTGGAAACCCTCCGGCACACCCGCGTTGGATGGCAAGGATGTGCTGCAAGCCGCCTTCCTACGCGCGGACGTGGTGCCCGTGGCGAGTCGAGAGCATCCGTGAGAGGCAAGGTCGAGGCGCCTCTCTCACTCCCCTGCCACACCCTCGGGCTGCAGCAGTTCTTTCAGATTGTAGTGCGTGTACCGCGTGTGGCTGGCCACGTTCTCGCCGTCCGCATTTGCCACCCAGAAATCCAGGGTCTCTGGAGCGAAGAGGACGGACTGGATGTTGGAAGTCATGCACACAGGACGTGTCATGAGATCGCGGGCGCTTTCCATGCCGAACTTGCCGTACCCCTTCTTCACGCGATCCGCGAGCGCTTCATAACGATCGCCGGCAGACATGAGCACGGTGTCCCTCATGGCATGCGGCAGCTTCGGGTGCTTGTCGCCGGCCCAGATGGTCTCGAAGGCTGTCGGCGTGGCGGCAATCCCCACAGCGCGCTTCGTCTTGCCGTCGGAAACCACGTAGTAGTACTCACACGTGCGCGGACCGCGTCGCATGATCTCCACCGCCTCATCCAGCGTGTCCGCCTGCTCCATCACCTCGCGCATGAGCTGCGCCATGGGTTTGCCATCCCAATTGCCCTCGCCCCTGCCACCCATCTCTCCGATGGAGATCTGCTTTTCATTCATCGCGGTGACGGTGCCAAGGAATCCCGCATAGCCGAGATTCACCCATGCGTTGGCACCTTCCGGCTGCATGACGATGACACACGCATTTTGCTCCAGGCCCACGCCCTTCATGTAGTCCAAGACACGACCGTGATACATACGCCCGCCTTCCGTGGCATCACCATAGATCGCGAAGCCGCTGCAATGGAATAGCTCCGGGAAGAAGTTCGCCAACCGCGCTTCCTCAATGCGCACTCCCGCCGCAGCCGCCAGCGCATCCATTTCACGCAAGTGCGCTTCGCTCACGAACGGCTGCAAGCGCGCCTGCGCTGATTCGATTTCGCCGAAGAACCACGTGCCCTTCGCAAACGAGCTTCCCACACCCACCCCATAGAGGATCCGATCCACCAGATGCCGCACCTCTTTCCGCATCAATGTGCCGTGCTGTGCACCCATCTCCTCCGGCGTGCCCTTGAGGTAGAGTACTCGCGTGCCATCGCGCATCTCCAGCCGTCCCTTGCCAGAGCGCGCCAGTACCCGACGCTCGCCTGTTTCCGGCCCCAGCGGCGACAGCTTCTTCTCTCCCAGCGCACTCGTAGCCGCTGCGATGAACCGCGTGAGATGGCTCAGCGCCACCGTCTCGATCTTGTCATCCTCGCGCGGCTTGAGCGACCACTCCGCCACCGGCCACGCAGGCTCCAGATCAGGATCCTGCAACTCCACGATAACGTCCACGCCCTTCCCATCCGCCACGCCAATGCGCAACGGTACCGCATCACTCTGTCGCAGCCAGAATGTCAGTGCCACCTCCGGCAGCTTCATCGCCTTCTGCGTCTCCGGTCGCGGCATGAGTTTCACCACGGCACAAGCCTCGCTTTGCACCACCTCGTCCGGCAGTGTCTCCACAGTGCATAGCAGCGGGAGTAGAAGCAGTTGCTCGTGTGCGATAGGTAGTTTCAGCGGGGGCAGTTTCGAGCCATCTGGCGTCCCCGCCTCTGTGCGGAAGCGCGGCACCTCCGGCGAGCCAATGAGCCCAAACTTCTGCTTTGCCGTATGCATCCAGAGCTGCGTGCCATTCGCCCCCGCGGTGAGCGTGTCCCCTTTCACCTCCACCTCAATTCGCAGCCGGTCCGGCGCCTGATAAGCCACCTTCATCTCCTTCCCCACCAGTTCCTTCGGCAACCCCTCCGCCTTCACGACCGTCAGAGTCGTGGCAAACGTCATTTGCTCCGCGC
>JAEYUU010000468.1 GCA_023429545.1 Verrucomicrobiota bacterium | reverse complement strand
GCGGAAGCGCTTCGCACGGATGCGCTGCGCCATCTGGTGCGCGGCATGGATCATCCTTTCGAGATCATCCTGCGGGTCGCGCTGAATGATCTGAAAGGCCTCCTGATAGGTGTAGCGCCGTTGTGAGCGGATCACCGCGGAGTGGAATTTTGCCTTTACCACCGTGCCGTCCGTCGCGAGGTCGAACTCAACACACTTCGTCAGGCGCGCCACGTTTGGCTTGAGTGAGCAGAGCTCATTGCTCAGGGCCTCGGGCAGCATGGGAATCACGCGGTCTACAAGGTAGGTGGAGTTGCCCCGCTCGTACGCTTCCTTGTCCAGTTCGCTGCCGGGCTTCACATAGTGCGAGACATCCGCGATGTGCACCCAGAGCTTCCAATGGTCCTTTGTTTGGCGCTGCAGGCAGATGGCATCATCAAAATCCTTCGCATCATCCGGGTCGATGGTGACCACCATGTGATCGCGGCAGTCGAGGCGGCCGACAAAGTCATCTTCGGAAGGTTCGTTGTTCGCGCGGTCTTGCACGATGGCGTTGGCCTCGTGGAGCACTTCCTTGGGGAAGCTCAGGGGCAGGCCGTAGTTGCGCAGTACGGAGAGCATGTCCACGCCCTCTGCATCAGCCGGCCCGAGCACTTCCACGATCTCGCCCTCCGGCGGTGTGGAGCGGGATTCCCAATTCGTGAGTTCCACCACCACCTTGTCACCCACATGGGCGGGGCGTCCGGTGTCACGCGCCGGCGGAACGGAGATCTGATGTGGGATGCGGGGGTCATCCGGGAGAACGTAGAGAAACTCCCGTGCTTGTTTCAGCGTGCCCACCAGGCGGCTGCGCTTCCTTTCCAGGATGCGCACCACGGTGCCGGTGACATCTTCTTCTTCAGCAGCCGTTTTGGGGCGCAGCCCGCGGGGCTTCACATCGCGGCGCACCAGCACGCGGTCGCCATTCAACGCCGTGCCGGTGGAGGCTTCCTGAATGACGATCTCCTTCGCGCCAGGTTCATCAGGCAGCAGGAATCCTTTTCCCGCGCGATTGATCTGGATGATGCCGGCCACCATGTCCGCCGGCTGGGAGAGAATGTAACGGTTGCCCTTGGTGCGGAGAATCTTTCCGTCGGTTTCGAGCGTGCGCAGCACTTCCTGAAGTTCCTGCTGCTGGCTGGCGTGCAAGCCAAGCCCTTCGATGAGCTGGGGTACATTGGACGGCACATAGTCGGCTCGTCCGAGCAATTTGAGTATTTTGGTTTCCATATAACTGACTTACAACCCTGATACAGGGAGCCCATGTCGGGGGGAGCGGCCTCACTCGGGAGGCGGAAGCGGCGTCGGCATCGTGTGCGCGCGACAGCTTTCTCTAGAACAACATGTGACTGACTTTTTAATGATTGACGGCGCACCCTATCACACCTTCAGAAAAAGCGCCAGCCAAATCGCATCTTCGGTGGTCTGGTGCACGCGATGCCGCACGTGTTTTGGGATCGTGAGGTGGCTTCCCGAGGTGAGTTCCACCATGCCCCCATCGGCAAATTCCAGCGTGGCTTTGCCGCGCAGCAGCAGCACCCATTCATCCTCTACCTGGTCATACCAGAAGTCCGGCGGACTCGCCTGGCCGTGGGAGATCATGTGTTCCAGTTTCACGTGCGGCGATTCCAGCAGGGTGCGGAAAATTTCAGCATGAGACTGGGAACCATTTGGGTCCCGCAGGAGGTTTCCGGGAACGAGTTCAGGAGTCATAACACAAGAAGGAGGTGCCGAAGAGTTGCTTGCTTCCAAAAGTTAATTCGACTTCGAATGCTTCGGCAGCACATCATCGAGTGTGGCAGGCGCGGACACGTTGTCCCCAAGAAATCGAATCACAGAGTCATATACGATGATGGCGCGTCCCGGCAGGAGCTTGTGAGCTACGGCGACCCTCCATTGTCCTCCTAGTTCCTTGAGCCAGTCTGAAATGGCTTCAAAAAACGCGGGTGTCAGCGCACGCGTGTCATCGACTTCCAGATACTGCGTACGATCGCCCCAGAAATCCCCACGAAGGTAACAGGCATTGCCACGGAGTTTCGCGGCGCGAAGGTTAGCGCTGAGTTTCTTTTCCAGAAAGACACACGCGCTTTCAAATTCGTTGCCAGTCGGCACACTCGATTCCTTGGTCGGAAGCCAGAGACGATTGCTTTCCTTTGCTGCTGGGGTTCCGAAGACGAATTTGGCCATGCGCGGGCAGAGTGCGTTTTTGATCGAGAGCCATGCCTGTACTTATCCGATTCAGCGTCACTTCCTGGAGGAAGGTTGGCTCGCGCATGACACGATTTTCACAAGTCACTCACGCCCCGTACTTGATCCACACTCCACCGCTGCCGCAGTGAGCGCCGCCGTAGCGCGGCACGGTTTCCACCTCCGGGAGCAGCCACATGGATCGGCTGCGCTGCCGTTTGCGCCAGCGCATCAATCGAAGCACGCCCGCGGCCGCGAGTAGCAGTCCGGAGAATCCCAGAAGCATGGCGCGACCGTGCTCCTGGGTGATGCGTGTCCAGATGAGCCAGGCGTCTTCCTCAGGCACGAGAGGTTGGGATACATCCGCGAGCACCAGCGCGGTGGGGGACTCAGGAGCTTTCTTCACGGTGAGAGCCGGCGCTTCTTCCACGGTGAAGAGCTTTGGATACGCCCGCTCCATCCAGATGAGCCGGATGGAGAGTTGCGTGGCGAAGCGCTGCAGCTGCTCCACCGGATCCGTGGCGCGCATGGAGTCCTGCACACATGCTTCGAGTATGCCGGGCAGATACCCGGGTTCCACCGCCGCGGCGATCTCACGTGTGACGAACAGCCGTGCTCTCCATGGCTGGCCGAGCGGGAAGGCGGCGAGGCAGGCATGCTCTTTCGTCAGCCGGCCTCCAGCGAGGCGGGAAAGGTCCACCTTCGAGGAGAGCTTCTCATGGGCATCCAGCATGAGGAAGTAGGCGGAAGTTTGTGACTGGCTCACATGATAGGTCAGCAGTCTGCGCAAGTCTTCGGACTGCGTCTCCGGCAGCAGCATGTGTGGATCCAGAAGGAAGGCGTCCGGCTCCAGCAGCTCTGATTGCTCCATGAACCCGCGGGTCACTTCGGTAAGTGGCTTGTCCGGTGGCAGCGCCCGCTGTACCTGGGTCGCGGGTGATTTAGGGATGAAAAGGAGAAAATTGTCACCCAAGCCACGCCGGTTCTTTGGTCCCGGGCTGAGGCCGGGCTCGCCTTCGCCCGGGGTGGTGGCCAGGTGGGGCACGGGAGGCAGGATGTTATCCGCGTTGAAATTGTCCGGCCAGAGGAGGCCGCCCAGCGGTGGGATGTCGGCTTGCGCCTCCGTGGTGCTCATGTCTTCGTCGTTCCACGCGGGGAGCGGAAGCAACTCGTCCACGGTGGTCTCTTCCCCGCACACCGCGCCGAGGCTGACGGCGAGCAGTGCCGTGCAGGCGCTCCAGAAGATGATGAGGCTTCGGGGAATCATCGTTCCGTGGCAGGGGAAGGAGGGGGGATATCGTAGTCCCTGTCCGTGAGGCGGGCGGGATCGTCCTCGTCGGGAAGGGTCTTGGGCACCGCCGGGCGCAAGGTCTCCAGCCCGGTGGCCTTCAGGAATCCCGTCTCGGCATCGGGTGGGCGGAATTCCTGCCGCTTGGGTGCACGTCTCCCTGCCTTCCGCAGTGCCTTGGCCAGAAGACGGAGGGCCTGGCTCACCGCCCCGGCGAACTCGCCGTGCCACAAGGGTGTGCGCACGGCGCCCAGAATCCGGGAAAGTTCCTTCTGGGACACAAGCGCCTCCAGGGCGTAGCCCACATTGAGCCCGGCACACTTGGCCACCGGATCAATCATGAAGAGTGCGGCGTATTCGTTCAGGCGCTGACCTTCTTGGGAGGGGAAGGCCGCATGATTGAGCAGCCAGAACGAGGTTTCCGGAAGGGTGGGGTGCGGTGGGAGGATGCCGAGGAACACGCAGAAAAACACTTGAGGGAACTCCTGGTGCAATGATTCAAGCTCATGAATCAGAAAGTGTCGCTCCTTCAGCCTGAGGCAGTTCGCCGCGTCGTTTAGTGCTTCCATCCGCACGAGACTGCTGCCGAGTTCCTCGGTGAGCTGCGCAGCGTGGAAACCACAATACCCGCAGGAGGATTGAGGTGCCATTGCCTTAGTCCCGCAGCGTGGACATTCCATGAGGACAAGAAATACTCGAAACGGCTGATTTTATCAAGGAATCTGTAGTAGATGACACAAAGTCGGCAATCTCAAAGTGGCGGACTTGTCTCGAATCGGTATATCGAAAGTGTTTGCATTGACAATCGGTGGGTACATTGGGTATTTTTGAGAAAATAAACCGTGTTCTCGCTCAACACGGCACTACCCCCATACGTTTACCCTCTCATGAAATCAGCATTTCATCCGACCCTTTTGGCGATGCTCTGCATGCTGGGCACTTCGTCTGCCGCCTGGCAGCGTCTGCCCTCCTCAGACGCTCCCATCAATCTTGCCAACCAGGGTATTCTGGGTGCAAAGATTCAATCCAGCGCCAGCATTGGCAATGCCGGGGCGTTGCTCAATGAGAGCACCTTGGAAGCCGCCAAAGTTCCCTCCGGTGCATCGAGCGTAGTCATCACCTTGGGAGCGCAGGAAGTGGTGGAGGATGTCTCCTTCATTAATGAAGGCGTGAGCGGGACCGTGACCGTTTCTTGTAGCACGGACATGAATCAGTGGACGTCGCTGGCCCAGGCTGGATTTGATGCCGGCGAGCGCGTGGTGGCTCTGAAGTTTGCTGGCGCTCAGGCGAAGTATGTGAAGCTCAGCTTCAATGCCTCGAATGGTGCTTCCATTCGCAGCCTGTCAATTTCCGGCCCTTCCAAAGTCTCCGACTACAAGGCGGTGCAGGTGGCCGAGAAAGGCGCGGAAGTGGATCTTTCCTCCGGTGCCTCCGGTGCCAAGCCCATCTACATGTACCCTACGCCCTCAAACGCGGGTGAAACGGATGGTGCGCGCCAGTCCTTCAAGTTCCCGAAAACGACCGAACGCTTCCGCACGGTCGTTTATGATTTGGGCAGCACCCGCACCATCAAGAAATTCAGCGCCGCCTATTCGCGCGTGCCGACCCGTCTTGATGTGTTCGCTTTCGAGTCGCTTCCGGAAAAGAAAGACTGGCGCGGCAAGCTGACGCTCGATCCTGCCATTTTTGATACAACTCCCATCGTGGCCTCCGGTGAAGATGCAGTGGGCAAGGGCCAGATGCAACTCTCGCCCAAGCAGCCAGTGAAGGCGCGCTACGTGGCTCTCCGCTTCGAGCCGAACTATGACAAGCGCGGTGTGGCCGGACTTTCCCCTGAGTGGGAAGCCGTGGCGATGGCCGTTGTTGTCCCCTATGCTGGGCTGCTTCAGGAGCTTGGCCTCACGCAGCAGAGCACATTCACCCAAGCTCCTCCTGCGGGTGCCGGTGGATTTGAAGCGATTGAGATCTCCTGCGGTGGTTCGTCACAGATGGTGCTGATTTCCAAGGCAGCGATTGAGCAGGTGAAGAACCAGCTCGGACCTAATGCCACGGAGCAGGATGCCATCAATGCCATTCTTGCGGCTGCAGGCCTTACTCTTGCCGACTCGACGCCGAACGGAAATGCCAGCAACGGCAACCAACCTCCCGGCGATGAGGATGGCGAAAATGGTGGTGGTGCCGGATATGTGGGTGATCCCAATGCCCCTCTGAATCCAGCATCGCTTTCCGCCCTTGGACTCTCCGCCTATCGTGGCGGCGGCACAGGTGGTTCCGGCCCCTTCGATGAGGGTGATGATGACAACGACGGCGGTGGCGGTGGCGGCGGAAGCAACAACAATGGAGGTAGTGGTCCGCCCATCATCATTGTGCCGACGAGCCCCTAAAGATTTTTGGTTTGGGATGGTTTGTGGGAGCCGCACCTGCGAGGGTGCGGCTCTTTTTTTGAGATTTCGTTCAGATCCCGGACATTCTTTTGATGGTTTGGGAGGTGTTGAGGTCCAAATTTCCCTCTACTTTTTCATGTTCAGTTCGCGAGCAAACATCGGTGGTTCGCCACCCTCATCTTCCCGAAACCCATGTTCAATCGCAGCGCTGCGTCGGTTTCTCGCGTTTGCATTGGCCGGGATATTGATGCAGGTCCAAGCGGAGGCCCAGGTACTCACGCCCGATGGGAAGTTCACCCCTGCCGCGCTGCCGCAGGTGAATGCCGCACGGAAAAACAGCCAGGGGATGCCCTTGGTGGAGATTCCGGGCACGCCGGTCTACATGGCGGCGTGGGAGACACGGGTGTCTGACTTCAGGCAGTTCGTGGATGACTCCGGTTATTCTTGGAACGCCACACCGTTCTTTCCTCAGACTGCCAGCCATCCCGCCGTCAATGTGAGCTTGCGTGATGCCATCGCATTCTGCAACTGGCTTACCCAGCGTGAGCAAGCTTCGGGGGCGCTGACAAAGTTGCAGTCCTATCGCCTCCCCACACAGAAGGAGTGGGATGCGGCTGTGGGGCTC
>JAEYUU010000432.1 GCA_023429545.1 Verrucomicrobiota bacterium | reverse complement strand
GGCAAGGACATGTCATTCCCTAGCAGGCAAACGGCGGGCGGGCATCTGGAAAACGACTGGTCCGCTCAACGTGGCCCCGCTGCCTTGAGAGCGAGCGACTCAACAGGGTCTGCTCCTTCCGGGAGCTTCTCCTGGAGCAGCGCATACAGCGAGGGCTTCCATGGGTCCAGCTCGATAGTGATGCTGGCGGTGTTCCCTACGTATTTCCCAGTGCGCAGATCATAAACATGCGCTGGTTCCCTCATCAAAGCCTGCGATTGAACAGGCTTCTCCAGGGCCTCATTCCCACCGGCCTGGGCGAGATCCTCACTCATGTGGTAGTCGATATTGCGCTCGAAGGCGACCAGCCGTGCGGCTCCGAGTCGATAGCGATGCACGCGAGCACAGTCGCCCCAAGGCGCGCGGATGGGCGGAGGGCACGCATCCAACAGCCGCTTCAAGCCATCCATGAAATGGGAGAGCTGATGCTTCGACTTGTCCGCCGAGTCATCCTGCCTTTGCTTGAGATAGTCTGCCAGGTTGCAGGGGAAGCCTTCATACACACGGCCACCGGGCGCGCTCTGCACGTCACTTGGTCCCACACCACGGTTGGAAGGTCCCGTCTGCCACAAAGTCATGAATCCCCCTGGGAGCAAACCACCTTGAGGCTGCTTGAGAAGTTTGCCCCGTCCATCAAACCACCCCGTAGGAGAGCTGTGGAAGAGGAACCAATCATCATCCGTCTGATGATCGCGCCAGTCATCGATCGCCTTGGATTCCCCATCCGTGACCGCATAACTCTGCGGCATCACAAACATGCGGTAGCCACCCTTCACCAGTTCGCCTTTTTCAATCTGCTCCGTGCTGAGGAAGCGCGGTGAGTATCCCATGTCCTGCAGCATCTTGAGCCAGCCGTTCCGCACACGTGCGTGCTTGTTGTGCTTCCCCTCGTGGCTGCTGAAGCGCCGGGGCCAGGTGGCTCCATCCACCGTGCTCTCCACGAGCCACGCCACCTGGATGCTCGCCTGCGAGTAGTGCACGGCGATGGGATCATACTCCTTCTCCGCCGTGAGGAAGAGACGGGCCAGCGGCGAGGTCATCTCCTTCAATGCAGGCGCGAGAGCCTTGGCCTTGTCCGTGAGCGGCGCGTCAGGCTTTGACATATCCACGCAATCCTCGCTCCACCAGATGATGCAGCCCTTGTCGCCTTGCAGAAGCAGATGCCAGAGGCGGCGCATGGCGTGATTCGTATCCTTCTCAAAGACCGTGCTCAGGATGGGCTTGCCCGGCATGAAGCTGCCGAAGATCTCGCGGGCATTGGCCACATCATAGGGCTCCACCCAATCGAGGTTTTGCGAGAGCTTCCAAAGGTCGTATCCACCGAAGGCATGCGGCATCTGCGTCCCTTCGATGCCGACGGGTGTGGCAGAATCGACTTCGCGCGCCGATTGCCGCAGCGTGTGCAGCGTGCGTGCGAGCACAGTGTCCATGTAGGTGCGGAAGTCACACCAGGGGGACAGGTTCCACTTCACAGGCCGATCCGATGCTGTGAGGGGCTCGAAAGGCAACCGCTTCACCGCACTCCAGTCAGGCGGTGTTTTCGGCATGCGCTCGCCCGTGACCATGCGCGCCTTGATTTGGTCCGTGGTGAAGGGGCGCACGTCTTCCCAGGTGGCGAAGTCCGTGTCCCACTGTTTGTTTAGCGCCTCCAGCGTACCGTACTGCTCCTTCAGCCAGGCACGAAATCCCTCGAGGCTCTTTGGCGAGAAGTCATAGTCGAAGGGATTGGCCGAGATGGTGACGGAGAGTTCGTCACGAATGTCGTAGAGCAGCGGCTGATGCTCCCGGTGCATGGTGGCGGCACGGCGCATCTGCTTCTGCGACTCCGCCAGCCACGCAGGATCCTCCAGGCAATACGGGCGGACCATTGCGGCCTCATCCCGTGACTTCATCCAGTCATTGATGAAGACGCTCCAATTCGTGACGGGAGAGCGGAACTTCAAGCAGAGGCCGCTGCGTACAATATTCTCCACATAGTACGGCATGCCCGCCTTCACATAGGCGGCGGAATCACCTTCGCCCGTGACCATTCCCGCCGTCACGCCCATCTCACGTGCACGCTGCAGGAACAGCGGCACGCGCCCCGGTTTTTCCACCGACTTTCCGCTTACCCAGAGGATGACCTGGTACTCCGGCCACGGCTTCAACGACGCCTCCTCGGAACCTGCCGTGTCAGGTACGAAACCGGACAACAGGGCTCCGAGGGTGGCGACGATGAGGAAGCGGTCACACGGGCGTGACTTCAAATCCCTTGCGATACTCACGCGTGAGCATGGCCTGGGCAGGTGCGCTGTCAACGGCGCCGCGGCTGATGGCCATCTTCTCCGCGTCCCACTCCAGCGTCTCTCCGGGGAAGCGCGCGGCGAGGTTGCCGAGTTGCACCGTTTCCGCGAGCGGTCCAGCGTAATGGAATCCGTCGCTGGTCTTCGTACCGGCGAAGATGGCGTCCACCCAGACGTGGCGGTGGTTGAAGCCCACGACATCCTTCGGATAAGCAAAGGTCTGGAATTTCTCCTGCGGGTACATGCGCGGACCGGCCACGTGCGGCAGGATCATATTGCCCAGTTCGCCGATGATGAGGGAGCCCGCGCCGGGGAGCTTGAGATTGTCCGGCATTTGTGAGAGTGCCTTCGGAGGCTGCAGCTTGCCATCGTACCAGGTGACCGGCAGCGTCTTGCCTGCCGTGAACTTGGTTTCCGGGAAGGTATAATACACCTTCTCAGGGCCGGGCCAGACTTCCTTGTTCGTGCCGGAGTGTTCAGCGCGGATGGTGATCGGCGCGGTCAGTTCCAGAGCGGTGAAGATGGGATCGAGGATGTGGCAGCCGAAGTCACCCAGCGCGCCGGTGCCGAAGTCCTGCCAGTCACGCCAGACGAAGGGATGGTAGGCATCCGCCACGTAGGGACGCATGGGTGCGGGGCCGATCCAGAGGTCCCAGTTCACGCTGGAGGGAGGCGCGGATTCCAGGCTCTTCGGCGGACGGTCATCGAAGCTGGTGCGCTCGCGACCATCCACGCCCACCCAGGAATGGACCTCCTTGATCTTGCCGACCGCCCCTTCGCGGAGCAGACGGACGCCGAGGCGGTAGGCGATGTCCGAATGAATCTGATTGCCCATCTGGGTGATGACGCCGGTTTTCTCCGCCCAGAGTTTCATCTGGCGGCACTCCCACACAGTGTGCGCGAGCGGCTTCAGGCAGTAGACGTGCTTGCCGCGCTTCATGGCCTCGATGCTGGCGCGGGCATGGGAGTGGTCCGGAGTGGCCACACAGACGGCATCCAGGGTGTCGCCCAGCTTGTTGTACATCTCCATGTAGTCGGCGAAATGCGCCACGCCGGGGAAGGCCTTGTCCGCCTTCGCGAAGCGGCTGCTGTCGATGTCGCAGAAGCCCACGAACTTCACCTTGGCGTGCGTGCCGACGTTCGTCATGTCGCTGTAGCCCATGCCATCCGCGCCGATGACGGCGACCTGGAGGGTGGAGTTCAGCGGCTTGGAGAACGAGCCGCTGGGCATGATGAAGGGTGCGCCGATAGCCGCTGCGGCGGTCTTGAGAAAGCGGCGGCGGGAGGCGGGCAGAGGAGACTGGGGCGAAATACGCATGGTCAGGATACAGACGGGCGGGCGCGATGTTTCAGGACCATGGTGACTGATTCTCCTACAAATGTCCCATGCTCTGACTGACCGGCATGCATCGCCGTGCTCGTTCAGGACGATCTTTACGCGGGCTGTATCAAAGATGCGGACTCGGCGAGTCAGGCTATCCTGTGCCAG
The DNA here is from genome assembly GCA_023429545.1 of Verrucomicrobiota bacterium. Taxonomy (GTDB): domain Bacteria; phylum Verrucomicrobiota; class Verrucomicrobiia; order Verrucomicrobiales; family Verrucomicrobiaceae; genus Roseimicrobium. Next base: position 272 of record JAEYUU010000432.1, on the reverse strand, counting down.
TTTTGAAGACCCAAAAGCAACATGAAGCTTCTCTGGACATCGGTGGCGTGCGGACTGCTCGCCGGACAGGTGCGTCCCATGCGGGACATCGGTGAGCAACCGACCTCTCATCCTCCTTCCAGGGATGCTGAACATTCGGCAAGCGTCTTGCTCCTGCCCTCCCCCTTGCGAAGCCACCGCAACACGATAAAACGTCACACCGGCGTCGCGTTGGACAAAAACCATCTACCGAACCGCCTGCAACCATCCCCCATCATCCAGCTACCGTGAAC
>JAEYUU010000424.1 GCA_023429545.1 Verrucomicrobiota bacterium | reverse complement strand
ATACGGGAGTTCATCTATCCCACCGGGTACGACAAGAAGCCTTCAGAGAAGACGGGAGGGAAAGTCGAGTACACGCCCAAGGCCTTCGATATGCAGCCCCTGGGATTCGTGATGGAAATGGAACCGGTGATTGGGCCGGATGGGTATACCATTGATCTCTCGCTGTCTCCGCAGCTGCCAGCCTTCACGGGCTGGGTGGAGCATGCTCTTGCAGATGGCGCGAAGGTCAAACAGCCAACCTTCAACATCAGCAAGGTGAACACTTCCGTGACCATCTGGGATGGGCAGACGGTGGCTTTTGCCGGGGAGGCTCACATCGCGCCATTCCTCATGGATCCTTCCTTGAAGAGTGAAGCCGCAGTGCTGGGGAAGGCACATCCCATGCTGCTTTTTGTGACGGCGCGGATGATCGATCCCAGAGGCCATCCGGTGAAGCAGAAAGAGGGGTTGGAGGGAGAGCAGGTGAATACGCACGGCACGGCTCCCGCACCTGCGAAGGAAACTCCGGGCGCTTCAGCAGTCTCACGGGCACTGGTGCAGTTTGGCGTGAGAATGGCTCACTCGGGAACGGCGGACGAGAAAGAAATCGAGGCCTTCATCGGAGCGCAGATCGAGATTCTAAAAAGTGATGTGCTGCGCAAAAGAGCGGAAGAACGGATGAAGACCTATCACCCGGACCTTTCCCCTGGGGCCGCAACTCTCACCGCCACGAGATTGTCGGCGCCTGGTCAGGTGAAAGTGGAAGCCGCCGGTGGAAGTGAGCTCTACGTCCGGCACTTCTTGAATTGCCTGCTGGACGAGATGATCGCGCTGCGGAAGGAGACGGTTGAGAAATCGGTGGAAGGTTCCATTGGGAAAGTCATTGAGAAGGTTATCAATTTGGACAGGGCAGTTCAAGACACCACCACCCAGCACAAGTACGCAAAGGATCGTGGCGATCCCAAGGAAGTAACTGACAAGCTCAAGGCGCATCTCGATCGCTTGCTCGAAGAGCAGAAACGATGGAAGGCCCAACTGGAAGGGGTGAGTGCAGCCTCCTTGTCGGCGGCGAAAGGCTACGAAATTGGCATTCTTGAGCGACCATCTTCCCCAAACTGACTCGTGAGGGACGGAGGGGGGCGACCTGCGTGCAGCAGTGGAGGAGACTGACTCGCGGTACCATTTCAAATTGCCTCCAATCACAATTGTATCACAAGGCATTGCCACCAGAGTAGCGACTTCCTCTGGTACGCGTTAGCCTGCTTACATGGGCAAAGAGTACAGCATTACCCCCGTCTCCGTTCCTCACGTGGAGACGAAACATCGTCGCATTCAAACCGCGCTGCCGCATCCGGATTCCGTGCCGGTGCTGGAAAAGCTGCGTTCCCTTGAGCCCATCTCCATGCGTGGCATGCCGCCCATCGTCTGGGACAAGGCGGAGGACTACTACGTCTACGACCGCCATGGCAACAAATGGCTCGACTGGAGCAGCGGCGTGCTGGTCACCAATGCCGGCCACGGTGTAAAGGAGGTGCGCGATGCCATCATCGCCCAGGTGCAGAGCGGCCTCCTGCACAACTACGTTTTCCCCAGCGAGGAGCGCGCGGAACTCGCCGAACTGCTCGTTTCCCTGGCACCGGAAGGACTGAAGAAGGTATTCCTGCTCACCACCGGTTCAGAAGCCACCGAGTGCGCTATCAAGCTCTCCCGCTCGCACGGCATCAAGGTCGGTGGACGTGGCAAGATTGGCATCATCGGCTTCGAGCGCGGCTTTCACGGACGCACCCTCGGCTCGCAGCAGGCGGGCGGCATGGCGGGGCAAAAGAACTGGATCGTGAACGAGGATCCGGCCATCTTCACCGTGCCCTTTCCGGATGGCTACTGGCAGCCGGACGTGAGCTTCGAATGCTTCCTGAAAGCGATCGAAAAGCGGGGCCTCAAGCCGGAGAATATCGCGGGCGTAATGATGGAGACCTACCAGGGCGTGGGGCCTGACTTTGCCCCGACCGAGTATGTGCGCCAGCTCGCCGACTGGTGCCGGAAGCACCAGATCGTACTTACCTTTGATGAAGTGCAGGCAGGCTTTGGCCGCACCGGGAAATTCTGGGCCTTCGAGCATTACGGGCTCGCGCCGGATCTAATCTGCTGCGGCAAGGGCATCAGCAGCTCACTGCCCCTCTCCGCGGTGATTGGCCGCGCTGAGATCATGGACCAGTTTCCTCCCGGCTCCATGACCAGCACGCACACCGGGAATCCCGTCTGCTGCGCGGCGGCCATGGCGGCCATCCGCAAGATTCTTCGCGAGAAGATGACAGAGAACGCTGCGGCGCTGGAGCCAGTGCTGCTCGCGGGACTGAAGAAAATCCAGACGCAGCATCCCCAAGTCATCGGGCATGTGACCGCCAAGGGACTGGTGGCTGGCATGCAGACGGTGAAGCCGGGCACGAAGGAGCCCGACCATGATCTGGCTCATCGCATCATTGAACTCTGCTACCAAAGGGGGCTTCTTCTCTTCGCGCCGGTGGGCGCCTGGGGGCAGACGGTGAAAATCGCTCCACCACTCAGCATCCCGAAGGATGCTCTGGAAGAGGGACTCGTCGTGCTGGAAGAGGCTACTGCTCAGGCGGTGGCCGAGCAGGCAGGGCAGGAAGTGCGGCGCGCCGCGTGAATTAAGGACCATACGCGACACCTCGGTAAGTCGTAAGGGCAGTCTTGCATTCCGGTGAACAATCCGGTGTGCTGGGGGCGTTACCATCCGCCCTACTGCCATGAATTCACCCGCTGCCCCCGCCACCACCCGTCGCGATTTCCTGAAATCCACCACCAAGACTGCCGCTGGAGTCTCGGTGTTGTCCGGCATCTCCATCCCGTATGTCCACGCCTCGGTGGATGACACGGTGAAGGTGGCGCTCATCGGCTGCGGCGGTCGCGGCTCCGGCGCGGCGAGCAATGCGCTTTCTGTTGGCAATGCGCCCACGCGCCTCGTCGCCATGGCGGACGTGCAGGAGAACCGCCTCAACGCCAGCTTCGACGCGCTCTCCAGCAAGCACCCGGACCGCATGAGCGTGTCCGCGGATGCGAAGTTCCTCGGCTTTGATGCCTACAAAAAGGCGGTGGACATGCTCAAGCCGGGGGACATTGCCGTGTTTGCCACGCCTCCTGCCTTCCGCTGGGTGCACTACAAGTACGCCATCGAGCGCGGCGTGAATATCTTCATGGAGAAGCCGCTGTCCGTGGACGGTCCCACCTCCAAGCGCATGCTGGAGCTGAATGAACTCGCCCTGAAAAAGGGCATCAAGGTGGCCGTGGGTCTCATGTGCCGCCACTGCCGTGTGCGCGGTGACCTTTACAACCGCATCCAGGACGGTGCGATTGGCGACCTGATCCTCGCCCGCGCCTACCGCATGCAGGCGCCCGTGGCCTCCTGCTTCTCGAAGCGGCGTCCGGAAGACACACCCGAACTCATCTGGCAGATCCAGCGCTTCCACTCTTTCCTCTGGGCGAGCGGTGGCGCCTACAGCGACTTCTTCATCCACAACATCGACGAAGCCTGCTGGATGAAGAACGACTGGCCGGTGGAGGCCCAGGCCAGCGGTGGCCGCACGGATCGCGGCGACTATGTGGACCAGAACTTCGACCACTACTCCGTGGAGTACACGTGGAAGGACGGCAGCAAGTTCTTCTTCGAAGGGCGCAACATCACCGGCTGCCGCAATGAGTTCTCCACGCATGTGCATGGCTCCAAGGGCATGGCGATCGTCTCTACCGCGGGCCACCTCCCGGCAAGAAGCGCCATCTTCAAGGGACAGACCCGCGATGCGGCGTCCACCGTCTGGCGTGGCCCCGCCACTGAGCCCAACCCCTACCAGATGGAGTGGGACGACTTCCTGGACGCGATCCGCAACAACAAGCCCTACAATGAAATGGAGCGTGGCGTGAAGGCCAGCCTCGTCACCTGCATGGGCCGCATGGCGGCGCACACCGGCCAGATCATCACCTATGATCAGATGCTGAACTGCCCGTATGAGTTCGCCCCTGGCGTGGACAAGCTGACGCTCGATGGCCCGGCTCCCATCCATGAAGATGCCAATGGCCGCTATCCCGTGCCCCTGCCCGGCGTGAACCGCGATCGCGAATATGCCATGGCAGATGTCATCGTGCCGGCCGCTCCCGCTTCAGCCCCTACGCCTGCACCTGCTGCGGCTCCGACGGAGAAGAAAAAGGCATCGTAATCTACTCCGCCGTCTCCCTGATACCTGCTCCCAGAGACCGCGTGCCTGTCACGCGGTCTCTTTTTGTCTGCGAGTCCTGTCT
>JAEYUU010000418.1 GCA_023429545.1 Verrucomicrobiota bacterium | reverse complement strand
GACAGCGGCACGGTGACCATGGACGGCAAGGACCTGCTGGCCATGCCTGTGGATGAGAGGGCGCGGGCCGGGTTGTTCCTCGCTTTCCAGTATCCCTTTGAGATTCCCGGCGTGAGCAATGCCAACTTCATCCGCGCAGCCCTGCAGGCCCGCCTGCCGAAGGGTGAGGAGCTCGATGCGGTGGCCTTCTACAAGAGGCTCTATTCCCGCATGGACCAGCTTGAGATGAGCCGCACGTTCACCTCCCGCAGTGTGAATGAAGGCTTCTCCGGCGGTGAGAAGAAGCGCAATGAGATCCTGCAGCTCATGATGCTGGAGCCGCGCTACGCCGTGCTCGATGAGACGGACAGCGGACTGGACATCGATGCGCTCAAGATTGTTTCCCGTGGCGTGAATGCCATGCGCTCACCCGAGCGGGGCTTCCTCGTCATCACCCACTACCAGCGCCTGCTGGACTACATCAAGCCTGACATCGTCCATGTGATGAAGGAGGGCCGTATCATCCGCAGCGGCGGCCCTGAACTTGCTCTCGAGCTTGAAGAGCATGGCTATGACACCGTCGCGAACGAACTGCAGGCGGCCTGATTCATCCCCAATCTTCCCCTCATCATGAGTATCGAGACCGAGGACATCGCCGACATCAAGGTCGACAGCATCGGGGACTTCACGTTCCCTGAGCGCAACAAGTTCGACGCGGGCTTTGGCCTTTCCGAGAAGACCGTCGACTACATCTGCGATGTGAAGGGCGACCCGGATTGGGTGCGTGACTTCCGCAAGAAAGCCCTGCAGGTCTTTCTGGAAAAGCCCATGCCCACGCATTGGGCCACGAAGGATCTGGAGAATATCCACTTCGACGAGTTTCGCTATTACCTCTCGGACGGGCAGAAGCCCAAGCGCACTTGGGAGGACGTGCCTGAAGATGTGAAGAGGACCTTCGATCGCCTGGGCATTCCCGAGCAGGAACGCAAGTACCTCGCCGGCGTGGAAGCCCAGTATGACTCCGAAGCCGCGTACTCGAACATCAAGGCCGCCGTGGAAGAGCAGGGCGTGATTTTCGTGAACAGCGCCGAGGGCCTGAAGAAGCACCCGGAAATCTTCCGCAAGTGGTTCGGCAAGGTCATCCCTACGGGGGACAACAAGTTCAGCGCGCTGAACAGCGCCGTCTTCAGCGGCGGCTCCTTCATCTACATCCCTCCGGGCGTGAAGGTGAAGCACCCGCTCCAGGCCTATTTACGCATCAACAGCGAGCAGTTTGGCCAGTTTGAGCGCACCCTCATCATTGCCGATGAAGGCGCTGAGGTGATGTACATGGAAGGCTGCACCGCGCCGAAATTCGAGACCGCCACGCTGCACAGCGCGGTGGTGGAACTGGTGGCCATGAAGGATGCCAAGATCCAGTACATCACCGTGCAGAACTGGAGCAGCAATGTCTTCAACCTAGTGACGAAGCGTGGCCTCGCCCATGAAAATGCGGAAATCCGCTGGATCGACTGCAACATCGGCAGCCGACTCACCATGAAGTATCCCGGCGTGGTGATGAAGGGTCGCAAGGCGCGTGGTGAGGTGATCAGCATCGCTCTGGCGAATACCGGCCAGCATCAGGACACCGGCGCGAAGATGATTCACGCGGCGGATGAGACCACGAGCAACGTGATCTCGAAGTCCATCTCCATCGGCCAGGGTCGCTCGACCTATCGCGGTCTCGTGCACATCCCGAAACATCTCAAGGGCTGCAAGAACAACACTGAATGTGATGCGCTGCTCATCAACAGCCGCAGCCGCACGGACACCTATCCCGCCATCAGCGTGCGCGGCAACCAGCATGCCACCCAGCATGAGGCCAGCGTCAGCCAGGTGAGCGCCGAGCAGCTCTTTTACATGCAGCAGCGCGGTCTCAGTGAGGCGGAGGCGATGAGCCTTTCCGTGAATGGCTTCATCAATGACCTCGTGCGTGAGTTCCCCATGGAATACAGCGTGGAGCTGAAGCGCCTCATTGACCTGGAGATGGAAGGCAGCGTGGGCTGACCCGCGCGACCTGCAACTTTACCTGCGATACCCGATACGACCTCTTTCAATGTCCACCGTTCTCATGTCCGTCCCTGCTACTGTCGCCACCTGGTTCAGCAAACTCCAATACCAGGCGGGCGAACGGTTCGCTGCCATGCCTTCTCCCATCCGGAAGGACGAGCACTGGCGTTATGGCTCCGTCAAGCAGGCGGAAGTCATTCTGGGATCCGGGCCTGTCTCACCGCTGGGCGATGAGTCCAAGGCGCGTGCGCTCCAGGAGTCCACGTCGTCACTGGATTCGTGTGTGCGTCTCGTATTCGCCAATGACGAATTACTGAATGCCGAGGTGCTGACTTCGCTACCTGAAGGTGTGACGCTGGTTCCCCTGCTGGAGGCCGCCTCCCGCATGCCGGAGTTGATGCAGGAGCATTTCATGGCCCGCGAGACCACGTTGGGTGGCATCAAGTTTTCCCAAATGCACCAAGCGCGGACGCGTGCCGGGGTGGTGCTGCACGTGGCCAGGGGTGTCCGGCTGGAAAAGCCGATTGAAGTGTTCCATTGGATCGGCGGACGCGGCGCGGTCTTCCCGCACACGCTCATCGTGGGCGAACCGAACTCCCAGGTCACCGTGCTGGAGCATCACCGTTCCCTGGACGAAGAGGAGCATGGCGTGGTGGCCGTGACCGATCTGCATGCGCGCGATGGCGCCAGGATCATCTACAGCGTGGTGCAGGATCTGAACCTGAAGAGCCGGGCCGAGCATCTCACCAGCGCGAGTGTGCACAAGGATGCCACCGCAACGGCCTTGCTCATGAACCTGGGCGCCGCCTGGGTGCGCAATGAAAGCATTTCCCGCCTGGAGGGAGCTGGCGCGGAGAGCTACATGCTCGGCGTCTCTTCGCCCCATGGCTCGCAGGAGGTGGATCAGCGCACCTTCCAGCATCACGCCGCCCCGCGCGCGAAGTCCGACCTGCTCTACAAGAACGTGTTGGATGACCAGGCGCGCACCGTCTTCTCCGGCCTCATCTTCGTGGATGAAGGCGCGCACTACACGGACGCCTACCAGACCTGCCGCAACCTGCTCAACAGCGACACCTGCGAGGCCAATTCCATGCCCGGCTTGGAGATCAATGCGGATCAGGTGAAGTGCAGCCATGGCTCCACCAGCTCCCCGGTGGACAAGGATGAGCTTTTCTACCTCATGGCACGTGGCATTCCGGACCAGGAAGCCCGTACCTTGATTACCCTCGGCTTCCTGGAGGACGTCTTCACCCGTTTGAATGACGAGGCTCTACAGGCGGCTGTGTGCCAGCGGCTTGAAGAAAAGTTCGCGGTGCCGTTCTGAGCCGCGATTAGGTGGATGATGAATTCCGTGCGCTGGCAGGAAACTGCCAGCTTGCACGGCACGCGCCTTGCGCTCCTTTTGAGGCCATGCTTTCCATTCCGCGTTGTTCCGGCATTCTCCTTCATCCCACGTCCTTGCCGGGACGCTTCGGCATCGG
>JAEYUU010000407.1 GCA_023429545.1 Verrucomicrobiota bacterium | reverse complement strand
CAAGTCACCTGCGTGACCTGCCACCACCCGGCACAAAAAAAGCTGGAGGATTGCTCCTCCAGCTTTTCAAAGTTTGGGTTCTGCGGCTTCCGGGGTTAGCGGGAGTACAGTTCGACCACGAGCTGCTCGTTCACGAAGACGTCAATTTCTTCGCGTTCAGGAGCGCGGTTCACGGTACCGGTGTGCTTGTCGCGATCCACGGTCATCCAGTCAGGAATGACGGCGCCCTGGGTGAGGTCGAGGAAGCGGTTTACCAGCTGCTGGGAGCGTGGGGTGTTCTTCACGGCGATCACGTCGCCGGGTTTCACCTGGTAGCTCGAGATGTTCACGCGCTTGCCGTTCACGGTCACGTGGCCGTGGCCCACCATCTGGCGGGAGGCGAAGCGGCTGTTCGCGAAGCTCATGCGGTACACCACATTGTCCAGACGCAGTTCAAGCATCTGAAGGAGGATGGTGCCGGTCACGCCCTTGCGGCGGGAGGCTTCAGCGAAGAACTTGCGGAACTGCTTTTCGAGCACTCCGTAGGTGAAGCGGAGCTTCTGCTTCTCATTGAGCGCCAAGCCGTAGTCCGACACTTTGCGGCGGGCATTGCGGGGGCCGTGCTGCCCCGGGGGGAAGGCGCGGAGTTCGAGGGCCTTGGAGGGGCCGAACAGGGCCACACCGAAGCGGCGGGCGATTTTTTCCTTGGGACCAGTATAACGTGCCATGACGGATAAAGAGCGGAACTTGGAGGGGTGCGGCGACTACACGCGGCGGGCTTTGGGCGGACGGCAGCCGTTGTGCGGCACGGGCGTCACGTCCTTGATGGCGAGGATTTCGATGCCGAGACCCTGCACGGCGCGTACGGCGGACTCGCGGCCGGAGCCGGGGCCCTTGAGGCGCACTTCCACTTCCTTGAGACCATGGCCCATGGCCTGGCGGCAGGCGTCCTGAGACACCACCTGGCCGGCGTAAGCGGTGCCCTTGCGGGAACCCTTGAAGCCCATCTTGCCGGAACTGCTCCAGCCGATGACATTGCCATTGCGGTCGCTCACGGTGACCATCGTGTTGTTGAAGGTCGCCACCACGTGCACGATGCCGCTGGTGACGTTCTTGCTGCCCTTGGCTTTGACGATCTTCTGCGTGCCTTCGGCCGCACCGCCGTCGAGGCTGAGGAAAACTTCGTTGATGTTCTTCTGCCGGTCCCTTTCGGAGACAGGCTTGTCACTCGCGGGAGCGGCGGCAGGAGCTGCCGGAGTCGTGGCGGGGGCGGGAGCGGGAGCCGCAGCATCGGGCGCTGCGGCGGGGATCTGATTTTCGTCGGCCATGATGAGATGAAAAAAGGGGTGTACTCAGCAGGGCTTAGACCTTGCCAGCCTTGGCGTTCGGGTTGCGCTGCACGCCGACCGTCTTGCGCTTGCCCTTGCGGGTACGGGGGTTGGTCTTGGTGCGCTGGCCACGGACGGGAAGGCCACGGCGGTGACGCACTGCACGGTAGCAGTTGATGCTCGAAAGGCGCTTCATGTGCGCATTGAGCTCACGACGAAGGTCGCCTTCCACGATGATGCCCTTGGCATTCACCACGCGGCTGATGTCCGCCAGTTGTTCATCCGTAAGTTCACCCGTGCGGGTGTTCGGATCGATATTGGTTTCAGCGAGTACTTTCCTCGTCAGTGAGGGGCCAATGCCGTAAATGTATGGGAGAGAAGCTTCGATGCGCTTCTCGTTTGGGATTTCTACTCCAAGCAGACGTGCCATAATCGGATGTGTTCTACTGACTTATCCTTGCCGCTGCTTATGCCGCGGGTTTTTGCATACAATACGCACGACGCCCTTACGCCGAATGACACGGCAGGCCTCGCACAAGCGCTTCACTGAGGTTCTTACTCGCATGATGATATACAGGGGAAATACCGGATGCCCCACCAGATCGGCAGGGCGAAGGGGATGGATGTCTAGCAAGATTGTTCACACGCGCAAGGGGGAAGTGGTGTTTTTTTCGCACGTTTGAGTGGCTGGGATGGGAAGCCATTTCCCCTGCGCGCGTCCTTGGTTCACCTCTCCCCGTCCCGCCTCATCTCCCCACCATGCTCCAGCGGCACGCCGCGACCGCCCCCAACCCCAAAACAAACATGGCCACCTCAGCCCCAATGGCCTGCTGGGCATGGGATGGGCCGCGATCCAGCACGCTCTCAGCCGGATTGGTGGGGTCATGGTACACCCGGACGCTGGCTCCTGGGGGGCGGGCCGCAAGGAACGCCTCCGCCTCAGCGGACTGGTAGTACAAAATCTTCCCGAACGCCACCCGGGTGCCTGTGAACTCCTTGTCCCCCACCCGGTACCGGTAGCTCACCTCCGGGCGGTAGGTGTGGATGGTAGTGCCTGACCTCTTGTCATAATAACTCCCTTCTTTCATCCCGGCCAGAATGATGGTGCCGGTGGTTGCCGGCCAGGTCCTTGCCGCCAGAGCTTGGGAGAGGCTTCTGTTCTTCTCCCGCAGACCTCGCACGCTGAGAAACATCAGCCAGAGGCCGAACAGAAAAAGGACCCACTGGATCAGAGGTGGCATGGCAGGCAATTGGAGACGCGTCTACGGATGCTTTTGCCCGTGCATTGCGCAAGCACATTCCCGTTGCGCGGTCGCCCATTGGTTCAGGAAGATCACCCTGACAAGCATGCTCATTGATCCGAATCGCTCACGACTTGCGGGAGTCACCTGGGATCGGCAATGTGGGAGCGGGTGGCTGAACGCGGTACAGGAGCCGGGGCAGCTTGCGTTCCGTGGAGAATTCCACGCCTGGAAAGACCTTCTTCAGGTCCGGAAGCAGGTGCGGGGCAATCAGGTACCTCGTGCGTTTCGACATCACGGGCTTGGGATCATCGGTCCGGGTGAGACGAAATGCGTCCGGATAGTACGCCCTGCCTGTAAAGGGACCTCCCTCGTAGTAGTATTTCAGCGTGGGGTAAAGCCCGGTCTCCACACCCACCATGCCCGGCTTCAGTGTCATGCGATCCAGGTATTGCAGCGCTGGCAGGATTCCAAAGCCACGTGTGCGATGGTATCTGACAGCCTGTACGGACAAGATGCAGACCAACGCCACCATGGTGGCTTGGGATCCTCGCAGGCACGCGGACGTGTTACCACCGCGCTCCTTCAGTAAAATGAGGATATCCGCGGCTAGACGCACCACCACGACCGCGGACAGCGCGTGAAGGTAACTGCTCCATTTCGTGCCCATATCCCATGGATGCCACTTCCAAAGGGCCGCCGTCAGCGCGACCGTCCCGAGAGCCATGAGATAGAAAGGCGCGGATCTCTCACGGAATGCCGCGGCACGCTCAGCAGACATCCACCGGGGAAAGAAGGCCAAAGCCAGCAGCGCACCGATCGTGATGGGCCAGGCCGCAGGAAGGAACAGATTGCGAAGCACGGACATGTACAGCGGACGTGCAGCGGCTCCGGTCGCCTGCAGTGGCTCCAGGTACCGCAACAACTCCCCCCCATTGTAGGTGATCCGATCCCGGTACTGTGGCAGAAATCCCCAGTAGATCATGGCCGCTCCCACAGCGCCCATGGAAGTGGCAAGAAGCACGACGGCCATCAATCGCGTGGAGGCATCGCCCTTCCGCCGCAGCATGCACCAGGCGAATACAAGGCCCATGACGGCTGCGACCAGTGCAAAGCTGTAGCGCGACCACAGGAAGAGACCCACCACCAATCCCCCAACCACACACCGCGCAGCCCGTGGCTTTTCCAAAAGCAGATCAAGCAGGAGACAGGCACACACCACCCCGGTAAACTCCATGCTGTAAGCGCGCACTTCAAAGGCGAACTCCATCAGGATGGTAAACGCCGCCGGCACCATCGCACCGAATGCTGCAAACAACAGCGAGCGCCCCCATCGCCAGCCAAGCCACCCCATCCCAGCCAGCCCAACCGCGAAGATGAGCAGTGGCAGCACCCGCTGCCACTCCGGACCACGCGACACCTTCAGCCAGTAGTACAGCATCACACTGAAACCGCCCGGATCGAGATTGGCGATCCCGTTGTGCTTCATCACGTCCGCCAGTGTGCCTGTGGGCTGCAGGGGCGGCGCGTAGGCATCCACGCCACGCGATATCCAGTACTGCACGGATTCGTCGTACCAGAATCCATCCCAGCGCGCATTCCTCACCATGAAGCAGCCCCATGCCACCGCGGCCAGCAACAGACAGGCGACACTCCAGGAGAATCGGCTCTTCCTTCCGGCACTGGCAGGCGAACCGGAATCAGGTGTGGCTGGCGCGGATGAAGAATCCTCATTCATTTTGGTCGATCCTCATTAGTGTGAGGCTCGTGGGCAGGCAATGGCTTTGACAGCACGCGGAAAAATAAAGAATCCACCGAGCCAATGTACTGGCCAATAGAGTAGAGCAACTTTTTCGATTTCCGTTGCTGCTTGAACATGTCCGGAATTCTGTCGTACTGCGGAATGGACACGACACGCCACGAATGCCCGGTCAGCCAGGAAGTGGTCAGGCGCAGCATGTTCAGCGGGTTGAGAGCCCCCAGGACAAGCACGACGACGGTCGCCAGTTGAAGCCATCGGGAAATGTTTGTTCCACCTCCGAGCAATGGCAGCGCCAGGACCTCAAGAACAAAAAGCGCCGGGATGCTGGCTCTCATTACCAGATCATTGTAGGCGCCGTAGTGCACCCATGGCAGCGCCAGCAGACTGCATGCGGCACCAGCCAGCAGAATGCGGTCCACGCGCGGTCCTTTGCGAAGCGACACAAAGACCAATCCCGCCAGCAGGCCAAACTCCAGCAGGACAGTGAACAACCACGTGGTGATGACCATGGCATTGGGCTTGCGATCCATGATGAAATAGAAGTCCCCCATGGCCATCACCTTTTTTGATGGATACATTTCCGGTGGAAGTTCCACCGCCACCGTCCGGGCAAGGAAGTAACTCACCAGCAGCAATCCCAGTGGCACCGCTGCGAGATGGAGTCCCCGACACTGCTCCACAAGCACGGAGCGCCATTGCTTCCGATGACAGACCAGCCATACCGCCATCAACGCCACCAGACCGACCGTGATGAATGGCGCCCACAGGATGCTCAAGGCCAGCAACCCCATGAACGGGCAAGAGCGCGGATGATGCCTTAGCCCCTGGATGAGCAGCGCCGTCAGCAGCCACCCGGGGATGGCCTGATGTGGCACATAAGCGATAAGGGAGAGATTCGACTGGTAGCTCCACAGCCGCGACCACCATTCCATGTCAAAATTATCAAGCCAGTACCTGTCCCCCGGCGCTGATCCCCGAAGGGCGGCTCCGATGAAATCCCATCCCGAAAAGAACACCATCAACGCCAGCGCGAGCCACCAGCGCGCCCCGGAAAGGGCCATCAGCCACACACCGGCCAGGGTGCACCCCAGTACGGTCCAGAGCCAGAGTGTCACGTTAGCCGCCGTCCACCCGAGCACCTTGCCAACCACCGCGGCAGGAAGGTAGTAGGCGATGTAATAGACGAGCGCGACGGTGTCCTTTTCCGTCGGATAGACGACCGGCCAGGAGTATTCCACGAGATCCTTGAGCACGCTGTTGTGCTTGGCCCAATCCCACGTCTGCACGCCAAAACCACCCGCTCCGTGCATGGTGACCACAGCGCCAATTCCCATGAGCAGCAGCAGTACATGCCGCGCTTTGATGGAACTGCGAGCTCCGCCCGGGACGGTGCCACGCGCGACAGCCACGACCGTCAGCAGTGTGCACAGCACACCGGGAATCGTCCATGCCAATCGCAGATAACCAAGCAGGAAAATCACCACCGGCATCGAGAGATAGGCCACGGTGCTCCACACCAGCCAGCCCGGTGGGCTGCAGGTGGTCAATGCATCCTTTCCATGGGAATCTCCATGTACCAGCCGCGAAAACTCCGAATCATCGGCGGGGATGGCAGCGGGGGGAATATCCATGCGCTCAGCGTGCAATCATTCGGTAGGCTCGGGGCAATTGTGCCGGGTTTGGATTGACTTCAAGCCCAATTGCAGATTGGTGGGAAACTGTATTCCGAATCAGCAGCAGTTCACAGCCATGCCACCAGAAGATCCAGGCACTTCATCCACGGAGGGCTCAATGCTCTTCACCGCCTTTCAAGTCACGGAAGATGCTCCCGGTTGGAGAATCTCCCCAGCTTCCTACCAGCGCCAGTTGATGGATGACACACCAGGACGTGGAGCCTATCGGTGCCTGCCATTGAGCATGGCGAATCAGGCGGCATGGTTTGTGCATTCCCCTTTCAGCTTTAGCGCGGTGTGGAATGGCGGGGTGGGCATGGATGCAATTACACTCACGTTCCCGGAGAATGCTGACAAGGCAGCCCTGACCGTCATGTCGCACTTCGGCTGCGGCATCGTCACCTTCCGTCTGCCATTCCTTTTTCGCACGCCGCCAGGCA
>JAEYUU010000110.1 GCA_023429545.1 Verrucomicrobiota bacterium | reverse complement strand
TTTCGAACGTTGTTCAAGAATCGAGGAGAAGCCATCGCCTTTGCCCTGTTTGCCGCATTGATCCTCATCGTGCTGCCCATGTTCCTGCCGATTTTCCGGCTGAACCTCGTGGGCAAGTACCTCACCTTTGGATTTGTCGCCATCGGTCTGGTGCTGCTCTGGGGGCGCTGCGGCATCCTGAGTTTGGGCCAGGGCGTCTTCTTCGGCCTCGGCGGATACGCGATGGCCATGTTCCTGAAGTTGGAGGCCTCTGATCCGCAGAGCACTTCGATTCAGAGCACGCCCGGCATTCCCGACTTCATGGACTGGAACCAACTCACCGCACTGCCGTGGTTCTGGGAGCCCTTCAAGAGCCTGCCCTTCACCATCGCCGCCGTGTTCCTGCTGCCGGGCATCATTGCCTTCATCATCGGCTGGGCCATGTTCCGCAGAAGGGTGGGGGGCGTTTACTTCGCCATCATCACCCAGGCCATTGCGCTGATCATGTCCCTCGGGATTGATGGCAATCAGGGGTACACCGGGGGAAGAAACGGCATCACCGACTTGAGGACATTGCTCGGGTGGGACATCCGCACGACAAGCGCTCAATACACGCTCTACTTCGTCTGCGTGGTGCTGCTCATGCTCGCGGCACTCTTCGCGAAGTATGTCATCAACACCCGTTCCGGACGCGTGCTCATGGCCATTCGTGACCGCGAGGAGCGCGTGCGCTTCTCGGGATACAACGTGGCCATCTTCCGAACCTTCGTGTTCACCGTGGCGGCCATGCTCTCCGGACTGGGTGGCGCGCTCTTTGTCCTGCAGGTGGGGTTCATGTCGCCATCCATCATCGGCATCGTGCCTTCCATCGAGATGGTCATCTTCACCGCGGTGGGCGGGAGGCTCTCTGTCATTGGCGCGGTGCTGGGCTGCCTTATCGTAAACTTCGGCAAGACCGCCTTCTCCGAGGCCTACCCCGACGCCTGGCTCTACCTCATGGGCGGCACGTTCATCGCCGTGGTGATGTTCTTCCCGGATGGTCTCGCGGGCATTCTCGACAAGTCGAGCACCTTCAAGGAAAAACTAACCGCGCTGGGTGGCAAGGCCGCCAGAGTCATCCGCGGCATGCGAGCGCAGACAACTACCGCCACCGCCGGTGCTGCTCCTGCAGGAACCACAGACATCCCCAACCGCGCTGACTGATTTTCCCCTATGATGCCCAACGAAAATTTCGTGCTGGAGGTGGAGGACCTTGGAGTCTCATTCGACGGATTCAAGGCGGTCGATGGCTTCAACTTCTACCTGAATCGCAACTCCGTTCACGTCATCATCGGACCGAACGGAGCTGGCAAGACCACCGTGCTGGACCTGATCTGCGGCAAGACAAAGGCGACCTCCGGCAGTGTGAAGTTCAAGGACAAGAACATCCGCGGTGTCCGCGAGTATCGCATCGTCCGCCAGGGAATCGGGAGGAAATTCCAGACGCCCTCGATCTACGAGAACCTTACCGTGATGGAGAACCTGGAACTCTCCCACCCGAAGGGGCGCGGGATTTTCAGTTGCCTCTTCTACCGGCGCAAACCGGAGATCGTGAAGGTGTGCATGGATGTCGCGGAGGAGATAGGCCTGGCGGACAAGCTGGACACGGAGGGCGGCATCCTCAGCCACGGCCAGAAGCAGTGGCTGGAGATTGGCATGCTTCTCATGCAGAACCCGGAGATCATCATGCTGGATGAACCGGTGGCCGGCATGAGCGTGAAGGAGCGTGAGTCCACCTCGAAGCTCATCCGGAAGATCTGCCAGAACCGCTCGGTGATCGTGATCGAGCATGACATGGAGTTCGTGAAGGAAATCGCGGACCGTGTCACGGTCATGCACATGGGCAAGGTCATCTCGGAAGGCTCCATGGAGACCGTGCAGAGTGATCCCAAGGTCATCGAGGTCTACATCGGCCACTAACACATCATCTCCTCCTACAAACCATCATGTTTGATGTCAAAAACCTCAAGGTCGCCTACGGGCAGAGCATCGTCATTCCTGATCTGAGCTTCACCGCGGGGGAGAGCGAGATCCTTGGAATCGTGGGCCGCAACGGCATGGGCAAGACCACGCTCTTCCGCAGTCTCATCGGCATGATTCCGACCGCCGACGGCAAGGTCACCATCAAGGACAGGGAGATCACCCACAAACCCTCCTACAAGCGGGTCGCGGAAGGTGTCGCTTTCGTGCCGCAGGGCCGCATGATTTTCCCCTATTTGACGGTTTATGAGAATCTCATCTCCGGCGTGAAGGGCAGCGTCAGTGAGGAGGCGGTGAATGAAATCTACGCGCTCTTCCCCGTGCTGAGCGACATGAATGGCCGCAAGGGAGGCAACCTCTCAGGTGGCCAGCAGCAGCAGTTAGCCATCGGCCGCGCGCTGATGACGAATCCCATCGTGCTGCTTCTTGATGAACCCACCGAGGGCATCCAGCCCTCCATCATCAAGGACATCTCCCGCAGCCTCCGAGAGATCCGCGACCTCAAGAAGCTGACCATCATCGTCAGCGAGCAGGTGCTCTCCTTCGTGCTCGACACCTGCGACCGCATCGCGGTGATCGACAAGGGCAGGCTCCTCCGCGAGGACAAACGCGACGCGGTCGATGCTGCCAAGATTAAGGCCATGCTCGCGGTGTGATGAGGAGCCGTGATGCCTCATCCCAGTGCTCGCCTGGGCGCCGCCATCCAGATTTGCCAGACCACAAACAACAACCTCTGCACACCCATGAAAACATTGATCAAAGTAGACCTTAACGCTTCGCCTGAATCCCAGGAGTACCTCCACAATCGCTGGCACCCTGACATCCCCATGATCGCCACTGTCAAACCGGGCGACGAGTTCCGGGTCGAATGCATCGACTGGACGGGCAGCCAGATCCTCAATGACGACAATGCCAAGGACGTGGAGGTCGTCGACCTTTCCAAGGTGCACTACCTCAGCGGTCCCATCGGTGTCGAAGGGGCCGAGCCTGGTGACCTGCTCGTGGTGGACATCCTTGATGTGGGCGTCCTCGAAGAGTCCGCCTGGGGATTCACCGGCATCTTCGCGAAGGCGAATGGTGGCGGCTTCCTCACGGAGCACTTCCCCGAAGCGCGCAAGGCCTGCTGGGACTTCCACGGCATCTACACCTCCTCCCGCCACATCCCGAAGGTCGAGTTCGCCGGCATCATGCACCCCGGCCTCATCGGCTGCCTTCCCTCGAAGGAACTCCTCGACAAGTGGAACACCCGTGAGAAGGAACTCTACGATACCAACCCGGACCGAGTGCCGGCCCTGGCAGCCCTGCCTTACGCCCCCACGGCGCACATGGGCAAGCTGACCGGACCTGAGAAGGAGAAGGCTGCCGCGGAAGGCGCCCGCACCGTGCCGCCCCGTGAACACGGCGGGAACTGCGACATCAAGAACCTCACCAAGGGTTCCAAGGTTTATTTCCCTGTGTATGTGAAGGACGGCGGCCTCTCCATGGGGGACATCCACTTCAGCCAGGGTGATGGCGAAATCACCTTCTGCGGCGCCATCGAAATGGCCGGCTACCTCGACCTGCGCGTCAGCCTTATCAAGGGTGGTGTGGCGAAGTACGGCGTGGTGAATCCCATCTTCGAGCCGAGCCCGCTCTCCCCCGAGTACAAGCGACATCTCATCTTCGAAGGCATCTCCGTGGATGAGTCCGGCAAGCAATACTACCTGGATCCGCATATCTCGTATCGCATGGCTTGCCTCAACGCCATCGAGTACATGAAGAAGTTCGGCTACACCGGTGAGCAGGCCTACGCCATCCTCGGCACGGCCCCTGTCGAAGGTCGCATCAGCGGTATCGTGGATATCCCGAACGCGTGCGCCACCCTCTGGCTGCCGACGGAGATTTTCGACTTCGACATCCGCCCTGGTGCAGATGGGCCTTCCGTCATGGTGCCCGGCGGCACGGACCTCGCAGTTGTGTCATAGAATGCTAGACGGAGAAATTCCCCCAAGAACAACCCCACTCCCACAAACTCCCCGGAGCTCCAGAGTCCAATCCTCGGAGCTAACCTTGATAGAGCTTTCTCAGGCTATGAACTATCGGCCATAAACTATCAAATTTTGCGCCCATGCCCGTTTATAATTACACCTGCCCGGACTGCGGTGACTTCGAACTGTTCCGCAGCATTGAGGAGCGCAACCACGCCACGATGTGTCCGGTGTGCAGCGGAACGGCAGAGCGGCACATCGTGGCTCCGAATCTGGCGCTGATGAACCGCAATGTCCGCTTCGCGCACGCCACCAATGAGCGCAGTCGTCACGAGCCACGGTTGAGCACCGGTGGTCCCGCAGCCATGGAGGCTGAGCACGCGCCGAAACGCAGACGCGGCCATTCCTGCAGCAGCGGATGCAGCCACGGCCCCGCCGGATCCATGTC
>JAEYUU010000375.1 GCA_023429545.1 Verrucomicrobiota bacterium | reverse complement strand
GGTTTCGTGGTGACGGCGACCACCCCGGAGAGCACATGCACCTCCATGGCCGCGCCACGCACCATGTGCACGCAGAACTCGGTGCCACGGTCCACGGCGGTGCCTTCGGAAGTTTCAACCGTGAAGTCATGCGCGGAAGGGGGGCAGCGCACGGCGAGCCTGCCGTGATGCAGGTACGCATGCATCCCATCTTTCAGTTCCACATCGAAGGGGCCCTCCAGCACCATGCGCGCGCCGCTGTCGAAGGCCAGCTCCACGAGCCCGGCCTCCGCCCGCAGACGGGTGTTCCTGGCGAGGTCCGATGTCTTGAGGGAAGGGGCCGGGCCTGACCACACGATGCCCTCGGAGCGGGAGAGCGTGGCGGCGGGGGTGTGAATCTGGTCCAGCCACCAAGCGCCGCCAGCCAGGGCGAGCACAATGGCGGCGGCGGCGGCCACCCATCGCAGATGTTTCTGCCACAGCCAGCGCCGCGCCTTCTCCGCGGATCGCCAGGCGGCCTGAATGGAAGCCGCATCCGGTTGCTGGAGACGCATGGCCACCTCCCGCGCAGCGAACTGGCCGCTGGGATCGCTGAGCGCCAGAGGCAGGAGGCGCTCCACAGTCATCACGCGCATAAGCGCCACGCGCGCCTCTTCGCTCTCGCGGCAAAGGGCCAGCAATTGAACCCCCTCCTTCACGGACAGGGTGCCTTCCGCGGCGCGTGCCGCGAGGGTCTGCCATTGCATCGTGTTCATGAGGGAGTGGCGGGCGGAGTTCCCCGGAGGGTTCCCTCCACACAGTCACCAATGACTACCCGCAGCCGGTGGAGTTGCATGGATACAGCAGAAGTTTTTCTTTGCAATCTCTCCGCGAGCTCATCCAGGGACATGCCCTCGGCATACCGGGCCTGCAGCAGCAGCCGGGAGGGACCTTCCATCTGATCCAGGCAGTCACGGAGGGCCTCGATCGCCGCGTTCTCACGTTCGGCAGGGAGGTGCGCAGGCAATCCGTTGTCGATCAGTGCCTGCAATTCCTCATTCAGCCCGATGGGCAAGGCGCGAAACTTGCGGCGGTGGTTGGCCAGCAGATTCATGGCGATACCGCGCAGCCACGGCCCCATGGGGCGGTTGGCATCGCAGTCGGATAGCTTCCGGAATGCGGTGACAAATGCCTCCTGCGCCAGATCCTCGGCGTCATGGGAGTTTGACAGGCGAACCGCGAGGCAGGCACGTACGCCAGCGTGGTGCCGTTGCACCAGCGTTGCAAAGGCACTGATATCCCCACCTTGGGCGGCACGGATGAGACGTGATTCTTCGTCAGCAGGAGACACAATAAGAATAGGGGGCTGGTCATGGATTGTTTCCAACCAGCAAAAACAGCACCTTTTAGGTTGAGATTATTTTATTCACGAAGCCAAGAAATCCCGTCACACCGGGCAAAAGCATGATTATCAAAATAAATCAGCAGTGCGTGTGCTGAATGGGTCTAAGCAAGACAATGTAAACACAAAAGAGGCACTTTTCGAGATGCTTCTTGCCCCCGGAAAGCCTGCGCGGTTCACAGGCACCACCATCCCCCATCCAAATGATGACCCATTCAAGAATCACTTCAAAAGGTGGGAGTCCCCGCACTCCACGCGCTGCTTTTATGCATGGTTGCCGAACGGGCTTCACACTGGTGGAAATGCTGGTGGTGATCACCATCATCGGCCTCCTCATTACGGTGTCCACAGCCGGTCTGTCGGGCGCGATCCAGGCCATGAGACTCACCAATAGCGGCGGGAAGGTCACGCAAGTCATGGAGGCGGCCCGCCAGCGTGCCATGACCGGGAATGTGATGACTGCGGTGATTCTCGTCACGAAGGCAGGGCAAAATGGGGACGGGCGCGCCTTGACGGTCGCTGAGTGTCCACCCGGCGGACCATGGGTGCAGACAAGAGAGTGGGAGATGCTACCGGATGGCATCGTGATCGATCTGGATGCGGATACGGACAATGTTTCCTTCCTTGCCAACACACCCGACAAGTTTCCGTTCAACGATGGTCAGTCCGGTTCACCGGTGAAGTACAACGGATTCAGCCTTCCTCCGGGCACCTATGCAGCGAGGATCTTCCTTCCGGGCGGGGGACTCCTCAACCCCAATGATGCTGCCGTGCTGCAGGTTGTGCAGGGCACCATTGAGGGAGGCCGGGTGGCGTACAATCATCGCAATCCCTCCGGGAAACCAGCCAACTACTACCGGGTGGCGCTGCTCGGAGCCACGGGCAAGACCAAGGTGGAACGGCCCTGAATGCACGCTGGATTTCTGGTCGACACCTATACCAGCGATGACCGATCTGCTCCATCTCGGACGACTCAAACAGCTTGTCCGCATCAGCACGCGCCGCTCGGGAGTGGCGCTCGTGATGGTGCTGAGCAGCATGGTGCTGATCGCCATGCTTGTGCTGGTTTTTCTGTCGCTTGCGCGCACTGAGCAGCAGTCTTCATCCGCCTTCGCCGACAGCGTGAATGTGCGCAACTTGTCGGAGATCCCCATCAATCTTGCGATTGCCCAGATTCGCAAAGGCACGGAACAATTGGGGGGGCAGCAGACATGGGCCTCCCAGCCTGGAATGATCCGCATCTTCGGAGTGGAAGATGACGGCGGCCGCCTTCGTTCCAAGGCAGTTGCCCTGCACAAACTTTATTCGGATGACGTCATGGTGGTGACGAAGCCCGGCGCGACCGAGAACAGCGGTGGCCTGACACCGGCCGAGGTGCGCACTGCTTTGCAGGCGGATGTCACCGAAATGGCGGACTGGGATCTGAAGAAAGGTTTGTATGTGGACCTCAACGAACCTGTTCCAGTCACAAGTACGGCAGCGGGCGCGACGCCGGAATGGGAATTTCCAATCGTGGACCCAAGGGGCATGCTGCCGGACGCTCAAACCGCGCGCGCGGTGGCTGGGTTTCAGTTTGCCAATGGCGGGGTTGCGGGTGCGGTTGTTCCTGCGAGCCGGACAGATCCCAATGGCCGGCTGCCAATGCCTGTAAAGTGGCTCTACATCTTGAGGGACGGCCGCATGGCAATCCCTGAGTCCTTCGAGGACGGAGAAATACGTTTCGGCAGTCAAGGTCCTACGGCGGACAATCCAATTGTAGGGAGGGTGGCCTTCTGGACGGATGATGAGTCCAGCAAGGTGAACATCAACACTGCTCTGGAGGGCATCCCATGGGAGACGCCCCGGACAACCTCGGAACGTGACCGTGAATATGCAGAGCGCATGCCCGCGCAGAACGAGTTTTCCCGCTACCCCGGCCATCCTGCGCAGACAAGTCTGAGCCCCGTCTTCCAGGCTTTCGGGCCGAGTTTTGTGATCACGCCCGAACTGAGTGACGCGACACTGTCTTCACGACTGGAGAATCTTCACATGATCAGCCCGCGTTATGCGTGGGGCGGGACCAGGGGAGGCACACAAAAAGCCTCCGCGGCGATACTGAACAACAAAACGGACCGGCTGTACGCAACACTCGACGAGCTGCTGTATGACAAGGAAAGGCAGCAAAACGCTCCGGGCGAACTGGATGGCCGCGACCTTGCGATCGCCAAGTTTTTCCTGACCACCAACAGCCGCGCTCCGGAACTCAATCCGTTCAACAAGCCCAAAGTCATGCTTTGGCCTCTTTCGAATTCTTCGTCGGAACGGAACGCATTTGACAGGCTGATGGCGATGCTGGGAAGTTCCGGTGTGGAGGGCGGCTCGTCCCGAAATGACGGCTTCTATTTCGAACGTTTTGCGAACGCGGACATTCCTACCGGAAAGGTGGGCTCCGGACACACCACCTGGGAGGACTTCAAAGCCGATGGAAGCTTGCGCAATCCATCCATGCTCTCGAATTATCTGGTGCATGCCATGGGCCATCCCAGCAATGGCAAGGTGCATTTTTTCCCGGGTTTCGTGGGATATTCGGACGCGTCGGACAAGAAGTCATTCTCATCCAAGGTGAAGTACGGCACAGGCAAGCGTGACCAGATTCTCACGGAGATGCTGGATCTCCTTCGCTGGGGTTTGAATACAGAAAACACCCTCGAGGAGGGCAAGCCGGGCGGAGTGGTATACAAATATCTCCCTCCGCACAACGATTCGAAAAACAATCCGACGCGTCGGGCGGAGTCGTCTGCGGCCCCATTGAGCACCTTCAAGCAATTCACGGCACCCAATGCCACTGGCAACCAGTACGATAAGTTTCACCAGGGAGTGAACAACGACGTTGTGAAAAACACGAAGGGCTTTGGCCGCTTTCCAACGTTTACCGAAGCGACGTTGGTATTCTTCCGGACAAACACCACGACTACGCCGCCGAAACCGGCGATCCAATGTTTTCTCATCGTGGAGCCATTCGCTCCGAGCTGCGGCCCTCCTGCGTGGACGGCGAACTACCGCTATCGCGTCCTCTTCGAGGGGCAGGCAGGAGGAAGATATGCCGTGAAGTTTGAAGATTCCCCCACCCAGAAGCCTTTGAACTTTCCCAAGCCACGCGGCTACGATGCCGAGCCTGCACACGCGAGATACCAGACCACAGCGTCATTCTTCGACATTCGCAGCTACTGGCCGACGAGCATGGTGAACTATCCGTCAGACCTGCTTGAAGGGGGGAATACCACGCCGTTCTCGGGGCTGCTTTCCCAATTCAAGAAAGGCTACCACCAGGGTACGCC
>JAEYUU010000374.1 GCA_023429545.1 Verrucomicrobiota bacterium | reverse complement strand
TCACCATCCTTGTCCCAGTCAAAGGCCACGGGAACAATCATCTCCAAGTCCATGGCGATGGTCTTGCCATCCGCACCCTTGAGGCGACGGCCCTTGGTATACTTCGGCTCCTTGCGTGTGCCAGTGTTTTCGAAGTAGGTGAACTTGTCCAGGAACTCGCCGCAGATCAGATCGAGGTCACCGTCGCCATCGTAGTCTCCGAAGTTCGGCGAGGGACAGCCGAACACTTCGAGCCGCTTGCCATCTGCTTGGATGAACTCAGGCTTGGCATATTCCGGTTTCCCGGTGGAGCCCGTGTTCTTGATGAAATACACCCAGCCGTGCAAGGGGCCGTTCGTCCACTTCCCCTCGGCATTCCAGGCATCATCCCAGCCGTAGTAGCTCCAGTCCTCCACGGCCACGATGAGGTCGGTAGCTCCATCTCCGTCGTAGTCAGCGTACCGCCACTGGTTGTGGCGCATCTTGGGACCCTTGGGCTGCTTGCCCTGCGGCTTGTGGAACTTCGCCTCGACGGGCAGTTTCACCTTTTCGTCTATGCCGGTCTTGGTGAAATTGAGGTATTCGAAGCCGGGATTGAGGACGCGCATGGTGCCATCCGCGGCATAGCTTGGCATCACATAGGTGACCGTCTTGCTGAGGCGTGGTCCCGGCTTGAACACGGGCATCTTGTTCTTTGCGGTATCCCCGGTCACGTTCTCAAAGATGTAGATGCCATTGAAGGGCTTGTCCGGGCAGGAGACGATGAGATCATAATCGCCATCCCCATCCGCATCGCAGGGTACGGGCCAGGCCCACAGGCCCACGCCGAGATCCACCGTGAGTCCCGGGTTGTGGTACTCCAGCCGTTCCAAGGCCGGTGCCGTGTGAAGCGACGCAGCCGAAAGTGCAGCGCACAATGAAATGCGGAAGGAGGTGGTATATCGTATCATGGTAAAAAATATGAAATCATAAGAGAAAATGATGTGCCTGCGAGGGTCGACATGCTGAACCGAACTCAGGCAGCCCGCGTACGCTGGGACTTGCGCGGGCGGGCGTTGCGCTCCATGCGCTGGAATTCGGTCATCATGTCATCCGGCAGATCCAGGGGCATGGCATCGGCTTCCGCCGCGGCGCGCCGCTGGTCGTAGTGATCAAGGGCCTCCTTCATGCTGGCGCGGATGTGTTCCGCCATCAGTTTGCGAGCCAGCTCCCCCTTTCCGGAGTTCACCGCCTCCAGAATCTGGATGTGATACCGGTATGTCTCCTCGACAACTCCGACGTGGTGCTCCTGGCGCGGCGTGGCGAAGATGCGGGCCAGCAGGCGGCTGTCCGCCACGATCTTCATCATACGGCGGTTCCCCGCGGCGCGAATGAGAAGCTGATGAAAGGCGAGGTCTGCGGAAAGCAGCCGCTTCATCATGGGAGCATCCGGCACCGTCCTGCCCTTTTTCCGCAATTCCTCAGAGACGGACTTCATCTCGCGACACAGCGTGTCCAGCATTTGGGCGTCTGCCTCAGTGAGCTTTCCGGCCGCCTGGGACACAGCGTAGGGCTCCAGCGCCTCGCGAAGTTCATACAGTTCCACCAGGTCACGACGGTCGAGAGCTTTCACCCGGGTACCGAAGCGCGGCACCTGCTCCAGCATGCCTTCCTGCTCCAGCATGCGGAAGGCCTCGCGTACCGGGGTGCGGCTGATTCCCATCTCCCGGGCTACGGCCAGCTCGGACAGTACGTCCCCGGCAGACCATTCGCCGGAGAGGAGCTTCTTCTGGATGTAGTGGTAGGCCCGGTCGCTGAGGCAATCAGTAGAGGTGTCGGACATGAGGAAGTGGGATGTAGCACATCTCTGGTATACCAGTGGTGTTCGCAAGACAAAACGACAGCGTTTTCGGGATGCTTTCATCTTTTCGGAGGAAATTATTTCTCCGCGGGAAAACCCGCGCGTGACTCCACGTTATGTTGCACTCTTCCGTCCTGCCCTCTCCCCATGAAGCATCTTCTGCCCGTCTTACTTTGCCTGCCAGCCGCGGTCTTCCTTTACGTAGAGCCCGCTGAAATGCAGACCGTGCGCATCAGCACGATGACCGCACAGATGAAGTACGACGATACTGAGTTCACCGTGCGCCCGGGGCAACCGATCGAGATTGTCTTCCAGAATGGTGATGACCTGCCGCACAACCTCGTCTTCTGCAAGCCGGGAACCAATGTCGTGGAAATGTCGATGAAGCAGATGGATCAGCCTGAACTGGCGCTGAAGCGCAACTGGCTGCCTGAGGATCCGCGCATCCTGGCGCACTCGAGGATGCTCAATCCGAAAGAGCGTGAGGTCATTCGCTTCACCGCACCGGAGAAGCCTGGGGTCTATCCCTACGTATGCACCTTCCCCGGACACGCCATGACCATGAATGGCGAGATGAAGGTGACCCCCGAAGGCGAGGGGCTGAGGGATCTCAAATTTAAGATGTACCTCGGCGACTGGAAGCAGCTTCCTGATTTCTCCAAACTCAAGGAGGTGCACCGCGAAGGAGTAGTCGAAGACAACCTCATCCAGGTGAAGCTTGACGACTACAAGAACCAGTTCGGCGTGGTGTACACGGCGAAAATTGTCGCGCCGCGCACGGGGAGCTACCGCTTCTTCCTCACTTCGGACGACGGCGCGCGCATCCTCATCGACGGCAAAAAGGTGGTGGAGTATGATGGCATCCACCCAGCCGGCAGCGTGAAGAGCGCGGGAGTAAAGCTCGACCAGGGCGAGCACGAGTTCCGTCTGGAGTACTTCCAGGCCGGTGGAGGCATCGAGATCTATGCCGCATGGAAGGGCACCGATTTCGACATCACTCCACTATCCACCTGGCGTCCAAAGGGCTGGCAGGAAGGTGACGCCAAGAAGAAGCCGGACACGCTCGGCATGCCCATCGTCGTGGGGAAGGAACCGGTGATCTACCGCAACTTCATCGCGGGCGCAGGCAATCGCGGCATTGCGGTAGGCTATCCGGGCGGCATTAACATCGCCTGGAGCGCGGAGAGCATGAATCTCGCCCTTGTGTGGCGTGGCGCCTTCATGGATTCCGCCCGCCACTGGAACAGCCGAGGCGGTGGATACCTAGCGCCGCTGGGCTATGACGTGCTCCGCCCCACCGGCGAAGTCACTCCGGCGCTGGCCGCGACCAATGGCAGCAGCGGACCTTCCTGGCCCACATGGAACAAGGAACAGCGCTACGAGGGTTATATCTGGAAGGGATACACCCTGGATGAAACACGCAATCCCACCTTCCGCTATGAATGGAACGGCGTGGCCGTGGAGGACACTTTTGCCGTAAGCGGCACGGGCACCGGACCCGATGCGAAACTTATCCGCACCATCAGACTCAAGGGGAGTATCCCAGCGGGCGCACTCTTCCGCATCGCCGCTGGCAAGATGCTGGCAAAGGACGGCGCCTATCAGGTGGACGGTGCGAAGTTCACCCTGGACGGAAACACGTTCGGGAATCAATTCATCCTCTCCGCCAAGGGCGCGGAGGCCATGGGCGAGAATCTGGTGGTGCCTGCCACGCCGGAGATCGTCGTCACCTATGCGTGGCCCAGGTAATTGCGCCGCCTCCCCGCCCTGCCGTTCCCCATCTCGCCTTTCCACCTCACATGAACGTTCGTTCCACCTGTCTGCTTCTTCCGGTCATCCTCGGCCTTGCATGCCCCGCCTCACCCGCAGCGGAGCCGTCCAGGGAGGCCGACTATTATCGCATCACCACTTATGATACACCCAAGGAGACCGCCATGGAGGTGGGATCCATCGAACTGTTGCCGGAAGGCAAGCTAGCCCTGGGCACCCGCCGCGGGGAGATCTGGGTGGTGGATCACGCGCGCGAGGTGGATCCTACGAAGATCAAATTCCAGCTATTCGCCTCCGGCCTGCACGAGGTGCTGGGACTCGCGTGGAAGGAAGGCTGGCTCTACGCCACCATCCGCTATGAAATCGTGCGACTCAAGGATCAGGACGGCGACGGTCGCGCGGACATCTTTGAAACCGTGAGCGATGGCTGGGGCGTGAGCGGCGACTACCACGAGTACGCCATCGGTTCCCGCTTCGACAAGGACAACAACCTTTGGGTCACCCTCTGCCTCACAGGCTCGTTCAACAGCAACACTGACTTCCGCGGCTGGGCTCTGCGCATCACCCAAGACGGCAAAGTCATCCCCACGTGCAGCGGTGTCCGTTCGCCGGGCGGTATTGGCTTCGATGCGGAAGGAGAGGTGTACTACACCGACAACCAAGGCCCGTGGCACGGCTCGTGTACTTTCCAGCACCTGGTACCCGGCACCTTTCAGGGACACCCCGGCGGATTCCG
>JAEYUU010000339.1 GCA_023429545.1 Verrucomicrobiota bacterium | reverse complement strand
CCCGATGCCAAGGGCAAGGCCGAGATGCCACAAAAGGCTGATCCTCTGCATGAAACGCAGATCGCGCTCATCAAGCGCTGGATCTCGGAGGGCGCCAAGGACGACACCCCGGCCTCCGCCCGGCAGGAGTACGACATGGAGCATCCGCCCGTGTATTCCCGGCCACCTCTGGTGACCTCGCTCGACTACTCCCCGGACGGCAAGCTCCTCGCCGTGGCCGGCTATCATGAAGTGCTCCTGCACAACGCGGACGGCAGCGGCATCGCAGGCCGCTTGGTGGGTCTCTCCGAGCGGATCCAGAGCGCACGATTCTCCCCGGATGGCACCAAAATCGCCGTGGCAGGGGGCAGCCCCGGACGCATGGGTGAAATCCAGGTGTGGGACGTAGCGAAGCGGAAGCTGGAGATGAGCGTAAGCATCACCTTCGACACGCTGTACGGCGCGAACTGGAGCCCGGATGGCAAGCTCATCTCCTTCGGCGGCGCGGACAACTCCCTGCGCGTGATCGAGGCCGCCAGCGGCAAGCAGGTGGCCTTCAGTGGCTCCGCCAATGACTGGGTGCTGGACACCACCTGGGACAAGGATGGCAAGCACGTCATCGGCGCCAGCCGGGACATGACGGCGAAGCTCACCGAGGTGGAGACCCAGCGCTTCGTGGACAACATCACGAGCATCACCCCCGGCGCGCTCAAGGGCGGCATGCACACCCTGACCCGGCATCCGCAGAAGAACGAGATCCTCGTGGGCGGCGCTGATGGCGTGCCGCAGATCTACCGCATCTTCCGCGAGACGGTGCGGCGCATCGGCGACAACGCAAACCTCATCCGCAAGTTCCCTGCGATGGAGGGCCGCATCTTCTCGGGTGACTATTCGCCCGACGGCAAGATCATCGTCACCTCAAGCGCCTACCACGGAAAAGGCGCCGTGAACTTCTACAGCGCCGAATTCGACGCGACCATCCCGGCGGACCTCAAGAAGATCCTCGAACAGGTGGGCAGCGCGAAGAATCCTGAGGTGGAGAAGTGGGTGACCAAGGATGTGAAGCTGATCCGCAGCGTGCCCTTTGAAAAGGGTGGCGTGTATGCCGTGAGCTACAGCCCGGATGGCAAAACCGTGGCGACCGCCGGCGACGACGGCGTGGTGCGTCTTGTCGACGCCGCTTCCGGAAACATCACCAGGGAATTCGTGAGCGTGCCGATAGCGGACGCCGCCACACTGGCCAAGCGCGCGCCGGACACGCATGACGCCATCGCCCGCAGCAATGTGGAAAAGGCCCTCTCGAAGGAAGCGCTGCCGCCCGGAGCCAGGGTCGCCTCCATTGAAGTGACTCCCCGCCAGATCAAGCTGGGCAAGCCCACGGAGTATTCCCAAATCCTCGTCAGCGCGAAAATGGCGGACGGCACCTACGCCGACGTGACCCGCATGGTGAAGTTCACCCAGCAGGGCATCAAGACGGACATCTCGCCGCGCGGTCTGGTGCGTCCCAAGGAAGACGGCAAGGGCGCGCTGGTGGTGGCGCTCGGCTCACTGCAGTCGGAAGTTCCGGTGGAAATCACGGGGATGAATGCCGTGTTCAACCCGGACTACGTGCGCGATGTCATGCCGGTGCTCTCCAAAGCCGGCTGCAACATGGGCACCTGCCACGGCTCCAAGGACGGGAAGAATGGATTCCAGCTTTCCCTGCGCGGGTATGACCCGGTCTATGACGTGACCGCTTTCACCGAAGAGCTCTGGGGCCGCCGCGCGAATGTGGCCGCTCCGACCCACAGCCTCATGCTGCTGAAAGCCAGCGGTTCCGTTCCGCACGAGGGCGGGCAGGTCACCGTACCTGGCGAGCTCTACTATGAAACGATCAAGGCCTGGATTTCCAATGGCGCCTCCTTCAACGAAGGTTCGGCCCGCGTGACCCGCATCGAGGTCTTCCCGAAGAATCCCGTGTTGGAAGTCATCGGCTCGAAGCAGCAGATGCGCGTGATGGCCACCTATGCGGATGGTGTGACCAAGGACGTGACGGCAGAGGCCTTCATTGAGTCCGGCAACACGGAAGTGGCGGAAGCGGACAAGCACGGTCTCGTGACCACGGTGCGTCGCGGTGAGGCGCCGATGCTGGCGCGTTTTGAGGGTGCCTATGCGGCCACCACCGTGACGGTGATGGGTGACCGCAGCGGCTTCGCGTGGACGGAGCCTCCGAAGTTCAACAAGATCGACGAACTGGTCTCCGTGAAGTTGAAGCGCATGAAAATCCAGCCCTCCGGGCTGTGCTCGGACACGGAATTCATCCGTCGCGTGCACCTCGACCTCACGGGTCTGCCTCCTTCACCGGAAGCCGTGCGTGCCTTCCTTGCGGACTCCACCGATCAGAAGCTGAAGCGTGATGCCCTGGTGGACAAGCTCATCGCCAGCCCCGCCTTCGTGGACCAGTGGAGCAACAAGTGGGCGGACATGCTGCAGGTGAACAGCAAATTCCTCGGCGAGCAGGGAGCGAAGCTCTTCCGTGATTGGATCCGCGAGCAAATCGCGAACAACACACCCTACGACAAGTTTGTGTACTCCATCCTGACGGCCAAGGGTTCCAACAAGGACAATCCCGCGGCGAGCTACTACAAGATCCTCCGCACTCCGGAGGAGACGATGGAGAACACGACCCATCTCTTCCTGGCCACCCGCTTCAATTGCAACAAGTGCCACGACCATCCCTTCGAGCGCTGGAATCAGAACCAGTACTATGAGACCTCGGCGTTCTTCTCCCAGGTCGGTCTGGCGAACGATCCGCAAAGCGCCGGCCAGACGATCGGCGGTACTGCCGTCGAGGGCGCAAAGCCGCTGTATGAGATCGTGAGCGACACGGGCAAGGGCGAGGTAATCCACCTGCGCACAAACAAGGAGGCTCCCCCGCAGTTCCCGTATCCCGCGAAATTCGAGGACAAGCCCACCGCCACCCGCCGTGAAAAACTGGCCTCCTGGATGACCAGTGCGGACAACCAGTACTTTGCGATGAGCTATGCAAACCGCATCTGGGGCTACCTTACCGGCACCGGCGTGATCGAGCCGCTTGATGACATCCGCGCGGGCAACCCACCGAGCAATCCGGAACTGCTCACGCATCTCACGCAGGAGTTCGTGAACAGCGGCTTCAATGTGCGGCACCTCATGCAGATGATCTGCAAGTCGCGCACCTACCAGCTCAGCGTGGCAGGCAACCCCTGGAACTACGATGACAAGATCAACTACAGCCACGCCAAGGCCCGCCGCCTCAGCGCCGAAGCACTGTATGACAGCATCTACGCCGTCACCGGCGCGGCGAGCAAGCTCCCCGGCGTGGCGGCCGGCACGCGTGCCTCGCAACTCTCCGACACCCAGACCAAACTGGGCGATGGCTTCCTGAACAATTTCGGACGCCCCGCGCGCGAAAGCGCCTGCGAATGCGAGCGCAGCAATGATGTGCAGCTTGGTCCCGTGATGGCGCTCATCAGCGGACCCACGGTGGGAGATGCCATCAGCGATCCCAACAACGCGATTGCGAAACTCACCAACGAGATCAAAGA
>JAEYUU010000304.1 GCA_023429545.1 Verrucomicrobiota bacterium | reverse complement strand
TCCAGGTCAGAGATGGTAGTCTCCACCTTTTCGAGCTGCTCCTGCAGCGGCTTCAGGGTGCGCGCCTTCTCCTGACGGCGCTGGGCTTCCAGCCGGCGGCGTTCCTTGGCGTTCACCACATCGCTCTCCGCGCCGCCACGCTGCGCGGAGGCAGCCGGGGAGCTCACGGGAGCGGGCTGGTTCATCCTCGCCTTCTCCTCGGCCTTCTTCTCGAGATAATAGCTCAGATTCCCCAGGTACAACCGGGGCGGTTCGCCCACACGGAACTCAAGGGTCTTGTTCACAATCGGGTCGAGGAAGGCGCGATTGTGGGAAACGATGAGGTAGGTGCCGGTGTAGTCCGCCAGCGCCTGCTGCAGCACGCTTTGCGAGCGCATGTCCAGGTGGTTGGTAGGTTCGTCCAGCACGAGGAAATTTGCCGGCGTCAGCAGCATGTTCGCCAGGGAGAGACGGCCGCGCTCGCCGCCACTGAGCACCTTCACGGATTTGAAGGCATCGTCCCCGCGGAAGAGGAAGCAGCCCAGCAGCGTGCGGAGTTGCGCCTCGGAGAGGCCGGTGGCGTTTTTCTCAATGGTCTGAAGGACGGTCTTGGTGCCATCCAGCGAGTCCGCGTGGTCCTGCGAATAGTAACCAATGCGCACATGGTGCCCCAGCTCACGCGTGCCGCTGGTGGGCTGCTCCACGCCGGCGGCGATCTTGCTGAAGGTCGTCTTGCCCGCGCCATTCACGCCCACGATGGCGATGCGATCACCCTTGGTAATCTCGAAGTCGAAGGGCTTCAGGATCAACTTCGTGCCATCATAGGTCTTTGAGATGCCCTCCATGCGTACCACGGTGTAGCCGCTGGGGGGCGGCTGGGGAAAGTTGAAGCCGATTTCGTCCTCCGTGTCCTCCAGTTCGATGCGCTCGATCTTGTCGAGCATCTTGATGCGGCTCTGCGCCTGGGAGGCCTTGGTGGCCTGCGCCCGGAAGCGGTCGATGAACGCCTGCGTCTTCGCGATTTCGCGGTCCTGATTCTTCTTGGCGCGTTCCAGTTGCTCGCGCCGTGCTGCGCTCTCCCGCACAAAGAAGGAATAGTTCCCCGAGTACAGGTTCACTTTGCCGCTCTCGAAGGCGAGCGTGCGATTTGTCAGGTTGTCCAGGAACTGGCGGTCGTGGCTGATGAGCAGCACGGCACCGTGGTAGGACTTCATGTAGTCCTCCAGCCAGACCACGCTCTCGATGTCCAGGTGGTTCGTGGGTTCGTCCAGGAGCAGCACGCTGGGCTCGGCGAGCAGCAGCTTCGCCAGGGCGATGCGCATCTGCCAGCCACCGCTGAACTCATCCGTAAGCCGGCCCATGTCCTCGTGGGAGAATCCCAGACCGGTGAGCACGCGCTCGATACGCGGCTTCATGGTGGCCACGTCATGATGTTCCAGGCGAAGCTGCAGATCACCGAAGACCTCCAGCGCATCCGCGTACTCCGGGGTGTCGTGTGAGAGCTGCCCCAGCAGTTCGCTGGTTTCATCCAGTTCACGCTGGAGTTTCAGGGCTCCCTCGAACGCGGTTTCAGCCTCGGCCATCAGGGTGCGGCCTCGGATTTCCACGCCCTCCTGGGGAAGATAGCCCACCTCGACGGCCTTCGCCTTGATGATGCGGCCCTCATCCTGATGCTCAATGCCGGCGATGATTTTCAGCAGGGTGGACTTGCCGGCGCCGTTCGGCCCAGCCAGCGCCACCCGTTCCCCCGCGCGCAGGGTGAAGTTCAGCCCGCCGAAGAGACGGCGCGGGCCATAGGAGATGCCAAGGTTTTCTGCTGCGAGCATGAGGATGGGGGCAGTGAGCATGCTCACAAAGCCCGCGAGTGCAAGGTGAAGCAGGCGCCCATCTCTGGCAGATGGTTTCACGCATCCTTGTTGCCTCCTGCGTCCCAATCCCTACAGTGGGCGCTTCCATGCACATTTGTGACATCTTCTCCGAGCGCAAGCCGACCTTCTCATTTGAGTTCTTCCCGCCCAAAACCGCAGAAGGCGCGGAGACCCTGTTCCAGGCCATCCGCGAGCTGGAGGTCTACAAGCCGGCCTTCGTCAGCGTGACCTACGGCGCGGGTGGCGCCACCCGGGACCTCACTCATGACTTGGTGGTGCGCATCAAGCAGACCACCTCGCTGGACCCCGTGCCGCACCTCACCTGCGTGTGCCACAGTGAGGAGGACATTGCCAGCATCTTGGAGCGCTACGCCCAGGCCGGCGTGAGCAACATCCTCGCGCTCGGCGGCGACCCTCCGCGCAACCTCCCCAACTACGACAAGGCGAAGGATGCCTTCCAGCATGCGTCCGACCTGGTGCGTTTCATCCGCCGCTTCGGCAGCAATGGAGCCCACCCGGATGGCCGCGGCTTTGGCATCGGTGTGGCCGGTTTCCCGGAAGGCCACCCCTCCACGCCGAACCGCCTCATGGAAATGGACTACCTGAAGGCGAAGGTGGACGCCGGTGCGGACTACATCTGCACCCAGCTCTTCTTCGACAACCGCGACTTCTTCGACTTCCGCGACCGCTGCCGTCTGGCAGGCATCCATGTGCCCATCCTGGCAGGCATCATGCCCATCACCAGCGCCGGGGGCATGAAGCGCATGGCCGAGCTGGCCGGTGGGGCGCGCTTCCCCGCGAAGCTGCTCCGCGCCATCGCCCGCTGCGGCAATGATGAGGAAGCCGTGCAGCGCGTGGGTGTGCACTACGCCACCGAACAGTGCGCCGATTTGCTCGATCATCAGGTGGACGGCATCCACTTCTATACGCTAAACAAGAGCAGGGCCACGAGAGAGATCTATGCGGATCTAGGGCTGAAGGACTCCCATTCGTTCCAAAATTCCCAGCACTCATGAAGTCGGATCTGCTTGCAGCCATCGAAGCCGGAGGCACCAAATTCAACTGCGCCATCGGAACCGGCCCGGATGACATCGTGGCTTCAGTCCGCATCCCTACCACCACTCCCACGGAGACGCTGCATGACGTGATGGAGTTCCTCCAGAAGGCCTCCAAGATGGGCCGCATCAGCGCCATCGGGGTGGGCTCGTTTGGGCCCATCGATCTGAACCGCCACAGCGACACCTACGGCTACATCACTACAACCCCGAAGGAAGGCTGGAAGTACACGGACCTCCTGAGCTCCATGGGCGAACTCTTCCATGCGCCCGTGGGCTTTGACACGGACGTGAAC
>JAEYUU010000282.1 GCA_023429545.1 Verrucomicrobiota bacterium | reverse complement strand
CTCGTGAACAGCGACTCATCGAAGACACACGGGCTGGCGGCGGTCTTCACCCGGCATCCAGATTGGATCTCCCCGGAGGTCATCCCGCAGAATGTCAGCGGCGAATCTTTCTATGACAAAGATCAGCGCTGGGCTGGCGCGTGCCTCTCCAGCATGGGCATTGTCTTCAATCGGGATGTACTCAAGCGCCTGGGCATCGAAAAGGAACCCGCGCAGTGGGCCGACCTGGCGGATCCAAGATACTTTGGCCAGATCGCCCTCAGCGATCCCAACAAAAGTGGCTCGGTGACGAAGTCCCTGGATCAGCTCATCCAGCAGCAGATGCAAATCGCCATCGATGAACTGCGGCAGAAGCCTGGAGAATTGCGTAATGAAAAGAGCGTCGTGGACGCCGGCATCCGCCTGGGCTGGACGCGCGGCCTGCAACTCATCCAGCGCATCTCGGCGAACTCCCGGTACTTCACGGACAACGCCACGAAGATCCCGCTGGAAGTCTCACAGGGCGACGCTGCTGCGGGAATGTGCATCGATTTCTACGGCTACTCCTTTGAAGAGATGGTGCGCAAGCCGGACGGCACGGCGCGGATTGGGTTCGCCATCCCCGTGGGAGGCACCAGCGTGAGCGTGGACCCCATCGGCATGCTGCGCGGTGCGCCGGAGCCGGAAGTCGCCACGGCGTTCATGGAGTTCGTGCTCAGTGAGGATGGCCAGCGCCTTTGGAACTACGCTCCGGGAGAGCCGGGCGGACCGCAGCACGATGCACTGCGCCGCCTGCCGGTGCGGAAGGATTTCTACACCGGGCAGAACCGCCCCCACATGACGGATGCGTCCGCTACTCCGTACGAGGATGCCAAGGCATTCACCTACCACCCAGAGCGTACGGGCCAGCTCTTCAATGTTCTGCGCTTTCTCGTGAAGACCATGTGTGTGGAGACCCACGACGAGCAGCGCCGCGCCTGGAAGAGGATCACCACGGCAAATCTTCCCCAGCGTTCCACGGAGATCTTCAGTGACGTCAGCCTGGTGAACTACGACACCGCACTTGAAATTGGGTCCATTCTGGCAAAGAAGAACAAAACCCAGGAACTGCGCAAGGCCCGCGAGCTCACCATGCACTTCCGTGCCCAGTACAGGCGTGCCCACGATCTCGCCTCGGGCGGGCAGTGAACGCAGCATCTCCCGACTGATTCTCCACTGATGTCCCGCACCGCCGCCCTCGCCGTCTTCTGCGCCGTGCTCGCGTTCTTCGCGTTCTTCTTTGTGCTGCCCATCTGGGAGACGGTGAAGGTGGCCTTCATCTCGGAGAAGGGAGGATTCACCCTCCAGTACGTGTGGAATGTCTTTGCCAGCCCCGGGTTGCGGGAGGGCTTTGTGAACTCCCTGATCATGGCTCTGGGTGCCACGGCGGGATGCCTGCTCCTGTCCATGCCTCTCGCGCTGCTGTATTCGAAATTTGAGTTCCCCGGCCGAACCGTGCTGAACTCGCTCATCCTGCTGCCGATGATTCTGCCGCCGTTCGTGGGAGCCATCGGCGTGCGCGCCATGCTGGGTCAGGCCGGGGCATTGAACAGCCTGCTCATCAAGATGGGCTTCATGGATCCGCAACACCCCGCGGACTGGCTGGGAGACGGGCAGATGACGGGCATCATCATCATGAATGTCCTGCATCTTTTCCCCATCCTCTATCTCAATGTCGTCGCGGCCCTCTCGAATCTGGATCCCGCCATGGAGGAGGCGGCGGCAAATCTAGGCTGTCCTCCGCAGACGCGTTTCTGGCGCATCACCCTGCCGCTCATCATGCCGGGCATTTTCGCGGGCGGCACCATCGTATTCATCTGGGCCTTCACCGAGCTCGGCGTACCGCTGGTCTTTGACTTCAGGCGCGTGACCAGCGTGCAGATCTTCGATGAGATCAAAGACCTCAGCGGCAATCCCCTGCCCTACGCCCTGGTGGTGATCATGCTGGTCTTCACGGTGGCCATCTATCTCCTGAGCAAGCTCATCTTTGAGCGCGGCGGCGCTACCGGCGGCGGCAGGGCGACCACAGGACGCGTAATGGTGAAGCTGCCTCTCGGGTGGGGACTGGCATGCAGCGCGGCGTTTGCGCTATGCATCGCGGTAGCCGTGGTGCCGCACCTGGGCGTGCTGCTGCTCTCGGTCTCCACCGACTGGTACCAGACCGTGCTGCCGGAATCGTTTACCTTGAAACATTTCGGTGAAGCCCTCGGCCACGAACTCACCCTGCCCTCCATCGCGAACAGCTTGAAGTACGCCTCCCTCGCGGTGTTCCTCGATCTGTTGCTCGGCATTGGCATCGCGTATGTCACCGTGCGCACGAAGCTATGGGGACGCCACTTGCTCGAC
This sequence comes from Verrucomicrobiota bacterium, assembly GCA_023429545.1. Classification (GTDB taxonomy): domain Bacteria; phylum Verrucomicrobiota; class Verrucomicrobiia; order Verrucomicrobiales; family Verrucomicrobiaceae; genus Roseimicrobium. The sequence goes on along the minus strand of JAEYUU010000282.1, from coordinate 2,758 downwards.
GCCGTGGCCATGCTGCCCCTCGCCGTGCCCGGGCTGGTGCTCGCCTTCGGCTTCCTCGCGATGTCACGGGAGGGTCAGCCGCTGCACTGGCTCATGTTGGGAGAAAATCCCTTCCTTCTCCTCGTCATCGCCTATGCGATCCGCCGCCTGCCTTATGTCGTACGCAGTGCCAGCGCCGGCTTTCAGCAGATCAGCCCCGAGCTGGAATACGCCGCGCAGAATCTCGGTGCTCCACCCCTGCGTGCCCTGGCACGTATCACGCTGCCGCTCATCCTGCCAAACTTGATTGCCGGAGGTCTGCTCGCTTTTGCCTTCGCCATGCTCGAGGTGTCGGACTCCATGATCCTCGCGCAGCAGTCCGTGCACTATCCCATCACCAAGGCCATCTACTCCCTCGTCGCCTCCCTCGGCAACGGCCCCTACATCGCCTCCGCCCTCGGCGTGTGGGCCATGGTCTTTCTGGGCATCACGCTCCTGGGGGCGGGCCTCCTGCTGGGGAGGAAGCTGGGGGCGCTGTTCCGGGCGTGAAAGTCGGTGTGCGTCATGCGTGAATCACCCCTTGCCATGGCAGGCGTCCTCGTTTAGAAATTCCCCACTCCTTTCGCCTCGTCGTTTCAGCAAGTATCTTGCCGCTACGCTACAGCGAACTGAGAAACCGGCTCTCTGCAGTCCGCCTGAGCCGCCGAGCTTTGCACCCATAGTTCAACGGATAGAACAGTGGTTTCCGGAACCACCGATGTAGGTTCGATTCCTACTGGGTGTACCAGTCAGGATTGAGTGGCAGCGATTGCGAACAACTAGCAGTCTCCTCGTTGATTTCACCTCCCTGTCGGTCGGCTATCGCTCGCTTCCAAATCCCCACGCAGCATCTTCCCAATCTCTCCCGTGAGCCACAGGTAGTGATCGGCGGGCAGCGCGGGATTCGTGAGAAACTTCGTGGCCTCGGTGTTGGGCGGGTTGTTGCTCGTCTTGAAGATGGCGGTGCCTTCGTCCATCTCATCGAACATGGCCACGTAGAGCATCTCCGCGCCAGCCTGCTTTGCGGCGAGGGCCTGGGACCAGAGGAAATCTCCATCACGACGTGGGATGGCATCAAACTCTGCCTCCTGTCCCCGGCTCGTGGAGAGATTCAACCAACTGAATCCGGGGAAGATGACAGGCAGATAGTCCACTTTCTTCTCGCGACACCAGGCAATGTCCGGCTTCAAACTTTTCTCCACTCGATTCGCGGCATCCTGCGGCGTGGCGAGGCGTCCAACCGCCCAAGGACTGACGATGTCCACCCGTGCGACCAACTCATGGAGCTCCACGTCTGAAATGCTGTCACGGTCCAGCGTGCGCCAGTAGTAGGGCACGCCAAGCATGACGGCACAGCCGCCGTATTGCGCGTCGTATTTGAAGAACGCAATCAGTTCGGACCACTCTTCCAGAGCGAGTGGGCTCTCCTTGAAGCCCAATCCCCAGAGCGCCACGAGGGGCTTTCCGCGATGCCGGAAGTACGCCGCGTCCGAGCCATCTTTGGCCACACGCTTTTCATCCACGAGACGTTTCCAGTCCTCGATGACCCTCGTACTTTCTCCCACTTTCAATCCGGTGAGGTCATACATGAGAGTCCACCCGCGACCGGCAGCATTGGCCGAGGCACGACAGTGCGCCAGCACCTGATCCATGGGATCACGAAAGCGCCTGTCCCGCGTCTGCACCGCAAAGCGCTGGAGGAAGGCGCCGTCGATGCCGTAGTCACGCATCCACTTGAAATGCCGGCGCACCGTGGCCTCCTTCACGGAACTGAAGACATGCGCCACACTGCCATCCGCATGACGGAAGGCCGTGGCAAACTTCTCCTCCGGCCCTAGTTCGGATACATCCGGCCACATTTCGATGCCTGCGTGGCCGGGCTCAAACTTGCCCTTCGCGCCGTAGTGATGCCAGTCGTTGTTGCTGCCGTCCCCTTCACAGCGGAACCATCCCTGGTATCCCGTGACCACCTTGCCCGTGATGGTGGAGGTGTCCACTTGAGGGACATCCATGGCCGTAGCGGGACCAGCTACAAAGGCCAGAACGAAAAGGCGAAGAAACGTCATTCGCGGCGCGAAAAGAAATGGTGGCAGAGGGGAGAATCGAACTCCCGACCAAGGGCTTATGAGTCCCCTGCTCTACCGCTGAGCTACCCTGCCACATACACGAAGCGGTCCATCGTGAGCCGGTGAGCTTAGGCGGCGGCGGCCCCTTGTCAAACCCCCAGCAAAAATTCTGGGTCTTCTTTGTCCGGGCGGTTAAAAAACCAACCCAATCAGCCCGCCCTCTGGCCGGTGAGTTTGACCAGTTCCGCGTCCAGCGTGCGGAAGGTCAGATCCAGCCCGGCAAGCTGCTCCTGCAGCGAGTGGTGGCGCTTCTGCTGCTCCGCGAGCCGTTCACGGGTAGGCTGGAGGATGGACGACATGCCGGCATACAGCTCGCGGACCTCCTGGCGAATCTCGCCCTCCAGAGCGTCGTGCAGTTCTTTTTCCGCTGCTCCCAGCCGCTGGGTCACGGTTTGCGCCGTGCGATTCAGCAGGCGGCGGCAGGCAAGGGCGACACCACCCGATGCCACCAATCCCAATGCCACTACCAGCGCGGCAAGCCCACCCATGCCCAGCATGATGAGCCCCACGCTCCCAGCCAGGGCCGCCACCATGACCAGCACCGAGGTGAGCGCCAGACGACGGGTGCGCGCAAAGACGGGAGAAACCTCCTTCTCCACCCCGAGATGATACAC
>JAEYUU010000248.1 GCA_023429545.1 Verrucomicrobiota bacterium | reverse complement strand
GTCCCACCTCAAACGGCAGATACCGTTTCGGATCCCACATCTCGGGAGCCGCCATGCCGCCGGCCATCCAGATGAGGATGCAGCAGTCCGCCTTCGCCACAGGATGCACCAGCTTCGCGCCCGGAGTGGTCGCGCCGAGCAGCCGGGGTTCATGCGTCATGAGTGCCGCGAGACTCGATGCGCTCAGCGCTTTGAGAAACGCACGCCGCGTCTCCTTCTTCTCCCTGCTCGAGTGAAGGTGGCCTTCAGCTTCTGGATGGAATTCCGGGGGATGCATGGGCGTGGGCGCTGGCCTGTCAGGAATGGAAACTCAGTGCAAGAAACGATCTTACCGGACAAACTGAAACTCGGGAAGAAGCATCACCGCCCAGAGCAGATCCTCCACACTCTGGGGGGTGGGCTCAGTGCCGGTGATCTCCGTGAGCACGACAGCTTCAGCAGCCGTGGGCTCGCGGGAGAGCGCCATGCGGTACACGGTCCGGGTGACCTCTTTCGCGCTGTCTTGATGCTCCTTCAGCAAGGTCACCGCGCCTCGCTTCAGCAGTCCGGCAAGGATGCTGCCATTGGCAAGATCGATGGCTTCCAGCGTCGTCAGATTCTCAGGACGCACCGTGACGATCTGCTCGCGATTCGGCCTGCCCAAGGCGCGCTGCAGCAGATCACTCTGTACCACCGAGGCGCGCACGCGCGCGGGCATCTTCGCTGAAGCGCGACCCAGCGCCTGCGCGATGCTTTTGGAGAACCCATCCCAGGTCTGTTGCGCACCCACCACATGCGCGGGCTGCCAGTCCTCCGGCGCTTTGGCGAACTTGCCTTTGGCATCAGGCAGGGCCTTGGACCATTCCCACGAATCATCCGTGATGACGGTCTGCTTCGTGCCATCCGCGAACGTCAGCTTCGCTTCAAAGTACACGCCGGCTTTGTTGGGGCCGTTGCCAGCATTGTTCGCCACTATGAGCACGCTGTTCTTCCCCGCCTTGAGTGTCGCCAGGGACACCACCTCCGCTGTGCGCAGATCGTCATCCTTCCCCAGCGAAGTGCCGTTCAGGAAGATTTCATAGCCATTGTCCACCGAGATGACGGCGCTCGCGGTGAGGGGAGACTCCTTCAACTCGATCGGTTTTCGGAAGGTCAGTGTCTCTCCCGCTTCCGCTTTACCGGTGGCATTCGCCCAGATCCATTTCGCGGAAGGATTTTCACCAGCCACCGGCGCGCCACGCAATACCGATTTGTGCGCCGCCGTGGGAGATGTCTTTGTGATCTGCCATACCGCATCTACGAACTGCTCTGCCGTAAGGCGTTTTGCGATGGGTCCACGATACACATACGGGCCGCTGTCATTCGCCTCCTGCGCGGTGGCACATTCTGATTGATACGCCTGCGAGCCTGCAATGAGCGCCAGTGTGGCCTTGAGGTCATACTTCTGCTCCACGAGGTGGGACGCAAGATAGTCCAGCAGATCCGAGGACCATGGCTCCGTTCCCATGGCATCCACGGGATGCACGATGCCACGCCCCATGAGGCGGTGCCAGAGGCGGTTCACGATGGTACGGGTGAAGCGACCGTTATCGCGATGCGTCATTAGGCCCGCAAGCTGGCGCAGACGCTCCGGTTGCGCGGCCCTGGCATCCACCGTGCCGAGCTCGGGGAATATCCATGCGGCCTGTGCCATGCGCCCGGTGGGTTTGTCGCAGCGATTAATCTCCAGTGGTTGCTCCGCATAGATCGCCGCGAGGCCGTACGCTTCATCCAGCTTCCAGCGGTCGATAAAGCTGTCATGGCACGAAGCGCACTTCATGTTGATGCCCAGGAACACCTGAGAAATGCTCTGGGAGAACTGCACCTCACGCACCTGGCTGGCATTCACCCCGCCGCGCCACTTGATGCCATAGATGAAGCCCTCTGACTCCGTCGTGGGCGCCAGCAGTTCGCGGGCGAATTGATCGTACGGCTTGTTCGTCACCAGCGCCTGGTAGAGCCAGTTCGTGATGGGCTTTCGTCCGCCGTCGATGTAACCCGTGCCCACGTAGTCATTGCGCAACAGGTCATTCCAGAAGGTGAGCCAGTGCTCCGCATAATCCACATTCCGCGCGAGCGTGCTCTCGATAAGACGCGCGCGTTTGTCCGCGCGCTTGTCATTCAGGAACGCATCCACTTCCGCTGGTGTGGGCAGCACACCCACGAAGTCCAGCGTGAGACGGCGGATGAAGGCGGTATCATCCACCGGCTTGGGACGCGTGACCTTCTGATCCCCAAGATACTTGTCGAGAATGCGGTCGATGGGGTTCGTGCGGCCATCCACCACGGGCGGCAGTGCGGGCAGGCGAGGCTTCAGCGGCGGTTCGTACGCCGATTTACCGAAGGTGAATCCCTCCTCCCATGGTGCGCCCTCGGCAATCCACTGGCGCAGCAGGGCAATTTTCTCCTGCGGCACGCGCGGACCTTTGGGAGGCATCTTGATGTCGGCATCCTTGGTGGTGAGCAGCTCGATGATCAGATGCCCCTCTGTCTTGCCCAAGGTCAGCACTTCGCCATTCTCCGAACCTGAGAGCAGATCCGCCCGTGTGTTCATGGAGAAGCCGCCCTTCTTCTTGTCGCCAAGATGACAGTCTGCGCAGTGCTCGCGCAGCACAGGCACGATCTGATGCGCGAAGTCAACGGCCGCGCAAAGCGGCGCGACTTGCGCTACCAGGAACAGGGCAAACAGAGGGGATCGCATAGAGAAAGACAGCGCAGCGAAACGGCTCTACGCCATGATCCCTTTCACCACATGACCCGCGATTCCCGTGAGACGCACGTCCAGCCCCTGGAATTTCACGGTGAGCCTCTTGTCATCGATGCCCATGAGCCGCAGCATGGTGGAGTGCAGGTCATGCACGTGCACCACGTCATCCACGGCCCGGTAGCCCAGTTCATCCGAGGCGCCATACGTGCCTGGCTTCACACCGCCCCCGGCCATGGCCACGCTGAAGGCGAGAATATGGTGGTCGCGACCGCTGCCCTGCCCCATGGGCGTGCGTCCGAATTCTCCGCCCCACAGAATGAGCGTGTCATCCAGCAGGCCACGCTGTTTCAGGTCCTTGATGAGCGCCGCCGTCGCCTTGTCCACATCCGCCGCGGCGGACTTCATGCCGTCCACGATGCCACCGTGGTGATCCCACGCGCGATGGTAGAGCTGGATCATGCGCACACCGCGCTCCGCCATGCGGCGGGCCAGCAGGCAATTGCTGGCGAAGGTGCCATCCCCCGGCTCCTTCACGCCGTACATGTCGAGAATGTGCTGCGGTTCGCTCTTCATGTCCGTGAGTTCAGGCACGGAGCTCTGCATCTTGAAGGCCATCTCGTACTGCGCGATGCGCGTGTGGATCTCCGGATCAATGCGCTCCTCCGCAAGCATGCCATTGAGCCGCTTCACCTCCTCCACGATCTGCCGCTGCGTGCTCTGGCATACGCCATCGGGACTGCCGAGATAGTGCACCGCATCCCCCTTTGAGTTGAAGAGGATGCCCTGGAACTTGCTCGGAAGGATGCCGCTGGACCACTGCCGCGCCGAAATCGCCTGCTGCCCTGTCTTCCCTGCCGAAGTGAGCACCACAAAGCCGGGCAACTCCTCCGTCTCGCAACCCAGTCCGTAGAGGAGCCAGGAGCCCATACTGGGCCGTCCCTTGATGATGGAACCCGTGTTCATGAAGGCATGCGCCGTATCATGATTGATCTGTTCCGTCTGCATGGAGC
>JAEYUU010000238.1 GCA_023429545.1 Verrucomicrobiota bacterium | reverse complement strand
CGCGACCGGCAGCCACGGGGGCAGCCATAGCGGCGGGAGCCACGGGGGCAGCCATAGCGGCGGGAGCCACGGGGGCAGATCACGCTAAACAGTGTCTTAAGACAATAGCCTGCCGCTAACCTCGCGGAACCACCGTCTGGCTCCGGGAACTCGCGCCTTTATCGGGATGATCCTGTCAACCCGACGTAATCGCAATGCGCTGGCGAATTTACTGGCAATGCGGGGCAAAAAATTTCGCCACACCCGGCTTTGACGAATCGCAGCCGGTGCAAAAGTACTTCGCATGTGCAACTCCCCGGAAATTTCCGAGCACGCATTGATACAACTGGTGAAGGCAAGGCTCCTTGCGGATCTGACAAATCCGCCAAGCCTTGAGGATTTGGCTGATGAAACCTCCCTCAGCCCGTTTCAACTCAGTCGCTTGTTTGGCAGGATAACGGGAAAAACCATTCCAGGAATGCTGCGAGAAAAACGCATGGAGGTTTCCGCGGAGTTGTTGAAGCAGAGTGATGCACGCATTGGTGAAGTGGCCGTGAAGGTGGGCTACAGTAGCCTGAGCGCGTTCAACCGGGCCTTCACCCGCGAGATAGGAATAGCTCCTCTCAAATATCGCAAAAACGTCAGGCGTGATGCGGGAGAAGTCGAAAACGTGTTCACCGTGCAGCCGCGTTCCTCGACGGGTGGCAAGCTTTAGAGGGCATGGAGCGATCAGACCTTCCGTTGCGAGGACATTTGCCGGGACTTCTCGATCCAAGCGTGCTTGCTGCGCTGAAATGAACGGACGCCCAAGCTCCCGCTGGAGCCATCACGGCGGGCACCTTCCAGATGGAACTTCACGCGCTGCGACTTGGAGATGTGGCCATCGCGACGAATGAATTCGAACTCTTTACTGACTACGGTGTGCAGATGAAGGCGCGCAGTCCGGCGGTGCAGACATTCCTGATTCAACTGACGGGCTCCGCTGGCTATCTCCCCACACCGCGGGCCGTAGCAGGGGGCAGCTACAGCGCCATCATCCAGAGCAGCCGGGTGGGTCCGGAGGGCGGGCAGGCACTGGTGGATCGCACCGAGGAGACATTAAATACCCTGTGGAGCAAAAAATAGGCTTACTCTGAGGAAGGGATCAGCGCTCTGGTAGCTTGACCATCGGACATCTAACTGGTCCCACATGCCACGTTGCTCACCACAGCAGCTTGCCGCCGTCCAGGATGATCACGCTGCCGGTCATGTAGCTGCTGGCGTCACTCGCGAGGTACAGCGCGAGCGGCCCGATCTCGTCCGGCCGGCCCCATCGGCCCATGGGAATGCTGGAGGCGACTTCATTATCGAACTCTGGACGCTCGTCGATCCAGCGTTGATTGGCATCCGTAAGGAATGGACCGGGAGCGATGGCGTTGACGGTGACTCCATGCACCGCCCAGTCGGCCGCCAGCGCCTTCGTGAACATGGTCACCGCACCTTTGGATGCCTCGTAGCTGCGTCCGCGCATCGCCTTGCCCGGCCAGAAGGCATTGATTGAGGAGATGTTGATGATGCGACCCCAGCGACGCGGGATCATGGCCCCGCCGATCCGTTTTGAAAGGATAAAAGCCTGCGTGAGATTCAGGTCGAGGATGCGCTGCCAGTCTTCCAGCGAAAGTTCCTCCGTGGGAATATTGATGCGGCGTCCACCCACGTTGTTGATGAGAATATCGATGGCCGGGTAGTCCCGCAGCACCACGTCGCAGAGTCGCTCTGCCTCCGCGGGACGGGAGAGATCCGCCTGGACTGAAGTGGCGTGCAGCCCGTCCCGTCGGAGGTCCGCGCACGCCTTGTCAAGGTGACCGGAATCGGAGCCTGCGATGACGATTTCGGCGCCGGCCTCACCCAGGGCCCGCGCCATCTCCAGGCCGAGTCCGCGTGAACCTCCCGTGACCAAGGCCCTACGGCCATCCAGCTTGAATCGGTCGAGGATCGGCATGATTGCTATTTGGAGCCGCCTTCGATCGCCTGCATCAGCGCACGATAGCCATGCAGATTCAGAATGGCGATGACACCCCGGTCGCTGGGGTCTCGCGCCACGTCGGCATAGGCATTCAAGGAATTGTAGCTGGCCTCCAGGGCGGCTTCAAGAGACTCATCGCGTGCCGCTTCGTCATGGGCCTTGTAAAGTGACTCCAGAGCCGTGAAGTAATGAAGAGCGAACTCCAACCGCTTCGCATGGTAGAGGATGAAAGGCCGCGCACCACCCCTCGCACGCGTATTGGCGCGGTACATCTCGTTCATGGCACCGGCGTACAGCGTCTTCACCTCCGTGATCCAGCCGGGAAGCGGCGCCTTCGCCTGGAGATGCCGCAGAAACACATCCGGACCGGGCACACCGATTTTGGGGTCATGTTTCGCGATGATGCCAGCGGCCTGCTCGATCATTTCGAATCCCATCTGCAGACGCTCTGCCACGCCTTCACCACAGATTGGCGTGACCAGATCCGCGAGGGCTTGCTCGGGCTTCAATGAGCTGTCAAACGCAGAGCGGCTCACAAAATGTGCCACGGCATTGAGATCCCCGGGAATGACCGCGCGAAAGGAACCGCTCGATCCCGCCCGCACGCCATGGAGAGAGAACTGCGGGAGGACGGAATTCTCCGGGGCGCCGAGATGAATGACCGGTTTCGCGGATGCAACGACGCCCAGCCCCAGCGTGGCTGCTTTGGTACGCAGATGGGCCAGCACCTTCTCCGCATCCGGATTGGCAAAAGTCTTTGCGCCCTTGAAAGCGGTCCGCCCAGCGGAATCACCATCGACCGGCAGCGGTTCGAAGGGGGTCGCTTTTTCCGGAAGCACGAGGTGGGTGAACTTGAGCTTCACGAGCTGAAGCAGCAGACGATCCGCATCCTCAACGCCCCAACACTCCATGCCGAACACGCTTCCGCTGTAGCCTTCCCAGCACCGCATGCTGGACTTGGTATCGAGCAGCACATCAAACCCGTCGAGACGGAATTCAGGCGCATCGGTGGGAACCACATCGCCATGCAGCAGGTGCCGCATGCCAAATTGGTAGGACAGCTCACTCACGGCCCAACAGGTTGCCAGCGGGCTGCCACCCCCTACCACGAGACCTTTGGGCGTGCTCTTCAGCACGTGTCCCTGCGCGGTCAGCTTCAGACCGTCTGGCGTGCCGAGCAGAATGGTGTGACCCTGCTCCGCAGGCGCCGAGCTCTGGATGATCGCATCCGCCTGAAACAGCAATTTCAAATCTCCCACGAGTTGCTCCGCCGCGAGCTTTTCCAGCGGCGGCGCATTCTTCGCGATGACGATGGTGACCTTGGGACCTGCGGCGAATGCCGTGGTCGCCAGGAGAATGG
>JAEYUU010000226.1 GCA_023429545.1 Verrucomicrobiota bacterium | reverse complement strand
GAGCTGGAGAGGGCGAGGACGCGGCTGGAACTCGCTGCCAGCGAGGCGAAGCGCGCCGAAGGTCTGGTGGCCGCCAAGGCCATTTCCGCCGAGGACTTTGAGCAAAGGGTGAATACCCGACGCGGGGTGGATGCCGAGGTGCGAGCGGCCGCTGCGGCGCTGGAGCTGGCCAAGATCGATCTCGATCACACCGAGGTACGGGCTCCCATCGCCGGACGCATCAGTGATGCGCGGGTACGCGAGGGGAATTTGGTGATTGGCGATGATTCCAACAACTCAACACTCCTGACCACCCTCGTGGCCGTGGATCCCATCCACTGTTACATCGAGGTGGATGAGCGGTCCTCCTTGAAATACCGCGAGCTGTATCGGCAGGGGAAGAGGGCCAGCGCGCTTTTCGGCGAGGTGGAGGCGGAAATGGCCCTGGCCAATGAGACGGGCTTTCCGCACAAGGGCGTGGTGGACTTCGTGGACAATGAAATCTCCCCGAGCACAGGTACCATCCGGTCGCGTTGTGTGTTTCCCAACAAGGATGCGCTGATGTCGCCAGGCTATTTTGCCCGCGTCCGCGTACCCGGCAGCGGAGAGTATGACGCGCTACTCGTGCGTGACAGTGCCGTGGGGAGCGATCAGGGGCGGCCCTTTGTGTTCGTCGTGGATGCGGAGGGAGTGGCCCATTACCGCACCATCGAGACCGGTGCGCTGGTGGACGGGTTGCGGATTGTGCGCAGCGGCCTGAAGCCAGGTGAGCGCATCGTGATCAATGGACTCATGGCAACGCGCAACGGAGCCAAGGTCAACGCCCAGGAATCACCCATGCCGTGGCCGGCGGAGGAGACCGCGAAGTAACGGACTGCGCCGCCCATGAATCTCCCCCGTTTCTTTGTCGACCGTCCCATCTTTGCCGCGGTACTGAGCATCGTTATCACCCTGCTGGGTGGTCTGGCGTATTCTTTCCTGCCGGTTTCCCAGTATCCGGAAGTGGCACCGCCCACCGTGGTGGTGGCCGCCACCTATCCTGGCGCCAACGCGCAGACCCTGGCGGAAACCGTGGCCGCTCCCCTGGAGCAGGAAATTAACGGGGTGGAGAACATGCTCTACCTGTCCTCCTCCAGCACGAGTGATGGGCGACTACAGATTACCATCACCTTCAAGCTGGGCACGGACCTCAACCAAGCCCAGGTGCTGGTGCAGAACCGGGTGAATGCCGCGCTCCCGCGCCTTCCTGAGGACGTGCGCAGACTAGGCGTCACCGCGCAGAAGCGTTCGCCGGACCTCACCATGTCCGTGCAGTTCTACTCGCCGGACGAATCCCGCGACACCTTCTACCTCGCGAACTACGTGGCGCTCCAAGTGCAGAACCGCATCGCCCGACTTCCCGGTGTGGCGGAAGCTTCCACGCTCGGCGGTCTCGATTTCAACATGCGGCTATGGCTCGATCCGGACAAGCTTGCCGCGCGCAATCTCACTGCGGGGGACCTCGTCCGTGCGGTGCGCGAGCAGAATGTGCAGGTGGCGGCGGGCCAACTCGGCCAGCAACCTGCGCCTCCCGGAACGGAGTTTCAATACACGCTCACCACGCGTGGCCGGTTGATCACGGCGGATGAGTTTGGCGACATTGTGTTGCGCACGGGAGAGAGCGGAGACGTCATTCGCGTGAAGGATGTCGCCCGGGTGGAACTGGGCGCGAGGGACTACTCCGTGAAGAGCTACATGGACGGGAAAAACGCCATCTCTCTCCGTGTCTTCCAGCTTCCCGGCAGCAACGCGCTCGCTACGGCGGATGCGGTGTATGCGGAGATGAGGAAGATCAAGGAGCGCTTCCCTCCGGGCGTGGACTACCGCATCAATTACGACCCGACAAAGTTCGTGCGCGATTCCATGAAGTCCGTGCTGCACACGCTGCTGGAAGCCGTGCTGCTTGTCGTGCTGGTGGTGATTGTGTTCCTGCAGAACTGGCGCGCGAGCATCATCCCGCTCCTTGCCGTTCCCGTTTCGCTTATCGGCACGCTGGCGGTGATGCTGGTCTTCGGTTTCTCATTGAACAATCTTTCCCTCTTCGGCCTGGTGCTGGCCATCGGCATCGTGGTGGATGATGCCATCGTGGTCGTGGAGAACGTGGAGCGCTATCTCGCGAAAGGATTCCATGCCCGCGAGGCTACACTCCGAGCCATGAAGGAGGTGACGGGGCCGGTGATCGCGGTGGCACTAGTGCTCTGTGCGGTGTTCGTGCCCACGGCCTTCCTGGGTGGCATCACGGGGCAGTTCTACCAGCAGTTCGCGCTCACGATCGCGGTGTCCACGGTGATTTCCGCACTGAACTCGCTCACTCTTTCTCCCGCACTCTGCGCCCTCCTGCTGAAGCATGATGAACTGCAAGAGGATGGCAAGCCGCCGCGCAAGAACTGGTTCTTCCGTGGATTCAACTTCGTCTTCGACAAGCTTTCCGTGTTCTACGGCGGCACGGTGGCGCGGCTCATTCGCATGGCCTTCATCGTGCTGGTCATCTATGCCGGTCTGATCGTTTCTGCGGGATGGCTCTTCAAGAAGGTGCCCACGGGGTTCATTCCCTCGCAGGACATGGGTTACTTCATCGTGGTGATCCAGCTTCCGGATGGCGCTTCGTTCGAGCGCACGGATGCGGTGACGAAGAGGGTGGATGAGATTGCGCGGAGCATTCCCGGCGTGGATCACACCTTCGCCATCGTAGGTTATTCGTCGGTGCTCCAGGCCAACCAGTCGAACGTGGGCGCGGCGTTCATCATTCCCAAGCCCTTTGCCGAGCGCAAGGATCCCTCCTTCCATGTGAATGCCATCATGGCGGAGTTGCGGAAGAGGACTGCGGAGGTGCAGGAGGCGCGCGTCCTCATCCTTCCGCCACCGCCGCTGCGAGGCCTGGGCAACGCAGGTGGCTTCAAGTTGCAGGTGCAGGACCTGGACAATGCGGGCCTCGCCCCGCTCCAGGGGGCGACGCAGAAGCTGGTGGATGCCATCAGCAAGGAGCCTGGCTTCTCTTCCATCATCACGGGCTTCCGCTCGAATGCGCCGCAGTACTTCGTGGACATCGATCGGCAGGCCGCCAAGAACATGGGCGTCTCCCTCAATGACCTGAACGAGACGCTGCAGGTGTACCTGGGTTCCGTGTATGTGAATGACTTCAATCTCTTCGGTCGCACGTGGCAGGTCACTGCTCAGGCGGAGCCAGAGTATCGGGTGAAGCCCGAGGACGTCACGCGCCTGAAAACGCGGAACAAGAATGGCGAACTGGTGCCGCTGGGTGCAATGGTCAAGGTGAAGAAAATCGGCGGCATCGACCGTGTGCAGCGCTACAACATGTTCACCAGCGCGGACATCAATGGCAACACCAGCGCGGAAGTCAGCTCCGGCGAAATGATTGGCACCGTGCAGCGCCTGGCCAAGGAGCATCTGCCCTCGGGATTCGACATCGAGTGGACCGACCTGACGTACCAGCAGATCCTGGCGGGGAACACCATCGTGTTCGTGTTTCCGCTCTGTGTGCTTTTCGTATTCCTGGTGCTGTCCGCGCAATATGAAAGCTGGCTGCTGCCGCTCGCGGTGATTCTCATTGTGCCCATGTGCCTGCTCAGCGCCATCGGCGGTGTGTGGCTGCGCGGACAGGACAACAACCTCTTCACTCAGATTGGCCTCGTGGTGCTCATTGGTCTCGCGGCGAAGAATGCGATCCTGATCGTCGAGTTTGCGCGACAGCGCCAGGACGCGGGACTGGATCGATTCCAGGCCGCGGTGGAGGCCTGCCGTCTGCGGTTGCGCCCGATTTTGATGACCAGCTTCGCCTTCATCCTCGGCGTGCTGCCGCTGGTGCTCGCTTCCGGAGCCGGAGCGGAAATGCGCCGGGCGCTGGGCACGGCGGTGTTCTACGGCATGATCGGCGTCACGTTCTTCGGCTTGATCTTTACCCCGGTGTTCTACGTGGTCATCGCGAAGTTCATGAAACGCCGCCATGCGCCGGGCGAATCCAAGGAGATCGCGGGGGAGATTTCTTGACCATGGCCTCCGCGGTTGCTTGGTCAGTCCGTCTTCACTTTGAAAGGCACCGATGCGTCGAACACCTTCCGTTCTTCCTCGCCCATTTGGGCTCGCAGTTCCACCACAGTGTAGCCTCCGGTCAGCCAGCCGTCGTCGACAAACATCCAGTCCGAAGCTTCGCTCTTTTCGACTTCCACCTCATCGCCAACTTTCACATCCTCGATGTTTACAGGTTCATTTCCAACCCGCCCGTGAAACTTTCCGTCTTTATAGGTCACATTCGTCAGCCAGATGTGTTCATGCGAAATCGCGTCTCCATCCTGCCACGCGAAGCTTTTCTTCACCGAGAAATCTGATTGTGTTGGCTTGGGATGATTCAAGGCCTGGATAAAATAATCGATTTCCAATTTTGCCCGCTGGATGGCCGCGTCCATGGAGGCTTGGTGTTTGTCTTGGACTTCGAAGTAGGTGGGACTGTTTTGCCGGCGGGCAGCTCGGTCGTCGGACTTGGCATTGTCACAACCGCTGCACAGGATGGCGAGGATGACGAAGGCGACGTGTTTTGTCATGGCTGAGAAGCGGTCATTGTTATGAAGGCGTGATTGCAGGCTGAGCAGCTACGTCGGGCGGCGCAAGCGGGAATCCATCGACCGCCAAGGTGTCGCACAGGGGGCCTTCCCCCTAGGGCACGACGATTCTTTCCAATCAAGATAAAATCTGTGTGCCGGTATAGGGTGCCAACCTTGCAAAATCTGACCACTAAAGCACGTTTAATGCTTCCGTGGTGTCGACCGAAAACCCAGCCGCGGACGACTTTAAAATGGCCTTCTCCATGACCTTCCGGTTGATGCTGACAGGTGGCGTCACCGCCGCGTGTTCCGCGTCATTGTATTCCGCGTCAATAAAGCC
>JAEYUU010000219.1 GCA_023429545.1 Verrucomicrobiota bacterium | reverse complement strand
TCGTCATCGCCGGTGGTGACTGCTGGACGAAAGATCAGTTCGCAAGCTGCCAGCTTCACATCGAGTGGAAGAGCGAGCCGCACACCAAGGGCAACTCGCAGAAGAAGGGCAACGCCGGGGTGTTCTTCATGGACAAGTACGAGTCCCAGATGATGGACAACGACAACAATCCTACCTACGCCGACGGCATGACGGGTGCCATCTACGGCCAGACGCCGCCGATGGTGAATGCGGTCCGCAAGTCGGGCGAGTGGCAGACCTATGACATCGTCTTCACCGCGCCGAAGCTGAAGGATGGCAAGGTGGTGGAGCCTGCATACATCACGACATTCGTGAATGGCGTGTGCGTGCAGAATCACACGAAGATCATGGGCCCCACGAAACACAAGAATATCACCAGCTATGAGGGGGACTTCCCCGAGAAGGGACCCATCCGCCTGCAGGACCACAAGAACGATCCTCCCGTGCGCGTGCGGAACTACTGGGTGCGTCCCCTTCCCTGATTCGCGACTCTCCAACCCATTCCGACAGGAAGCCCTGCAACTCTGTTGCGGGGCTTTTTTGTGGGAAGCCACAGCCCGGCTGCGTACTTCACCTGAGCGGGGGTGTCCTACCGCCGGCACAGTCACCGAACCACCAGCATCACGCCCATGAAAACCACCACCGTTTTGTTTTTCGCGTTCGCCGTCCTTTGCGCCAGCGCACTTTACGGTTTCACGCCTGAGGAGGCGCTGAAGCATGAGGGAGAGCGAGGGACCGTAGAGGGACTGATCGTGAAGATCGGCAGCAGCCCGCAGGGAAATCTGTTTCTAAACATGGGTGCACCTTTTCCCAATCACACCTTCAGCGGAGTTATCCCGAAGTCATCCGTCGAGAAACTCGGGAAGGACTTCATCATGTCGCTGGAGGGCAAATACCTCCGCATCACCGGTGACATCACCATCTACAAAGACAAGCCGGAAATCCTGGTCACTGACAAGAGCCAGATTGTGGAGGTAAAGGGATAAGGGCAGGCCCCGTCATCGGCCGCATCGTAATTCTCCGCCCCTGCTTCTGACTTCCTATTTCCCCCGGTTCTTGTCCACAATACCCGCAATGATCGTCAGAAATGCCAGCAGGCGCACACTGTAAACGAAGGGTGCCAGTTCATCCTCCATCTGAAGCAAGGTCCGCATCACCCGCTCCAGCATCAGCAGGAAAAAGGCGGCAGCGAAGTAAACGAAGAGCCGGTCCCGCGTCTTCTGCCAGAAATGGATGAAGAATGCCGCCGCCGTGAGGCTCGTCATGGCGATGGCACCGGAGAGAAATGCGGCAAACATTGGATGTGCTAGGTGGATTTGAAGATGAGTCCGTAGAGCAGCACGCACATGGCCAGGAGGCTGAGGCTGCTTCTCCAGAGCAGCAGATCCACTCCGGTGGGTATCAGGACCAGGTCCACGAACAGGACAACATTGGCGAGCGCCAGGATGATGAAACACATCGCGCTCCAGAAAAGGAGGGAGTGCCTCGAACGCTTGTAGCCGCGCATCAGCAGGATCGCGCACAACAGGGCGGCGAGGGTGCAGAGGAAGTAGACAAGGTGGGCCATGGCGTATCAGTTCTTTCGAATTCGGAAGGCGTCGGCAAATCCCTGGGCTGGATCCACCTGGGGCTGCTGGCGGGGCCGGTAGATGGATTCAATCACCCGGACAGGGTATGCCTTGTAAGAGGTAGCCAGCGCCTGGACCGGCTCTATCAGGGCGGCGTCCGCGGGGGCAAAACGGTACGTCGCCGGTGCTCCCGCACTTTGCACAACGAGACGTTTGCTCACCATCTCCTCCAGCCATCCGTGCACCGACTCCTTGGTGCTCATGATCACGTTGTAAACGTCCCGCACCCCGAAATCCTTTTCAGGGTTCCGCCCAAGCAGCAAAAGGATCTCCAGTTGTTCCACCGAACGCACGTACTGCGCGATGAACTGCGAAACGGAGGGTGAGAGACCTTCTTCAGCCACAACAGGTTAAATTTGGAGAGAAGTGCCGGAGGTGTCGAATGTCATTTCGAGCGAGACGTGAATTTTGTGAGGGCGGATCATGCTATTCGCAACTCGGGGAACAACTGGATGGGTACATAATCCTTTCGGAAGAAACTATACTTTCAGGGGACGCTTGCCGCGTTTCTGTAGCTATATTATCACTGGCGCGCAACACGTACCCTGACGTCAGCATTCGTCTTACACAGGGATCCTCATGGATCGTTCAACATGAAAACACTGTCTCCCCGGAAACGAGCTGCCTCGCCCAAAACCGCCGCCATCAACGGCGAACCGGCCCCCATCACCAGCAACCCCGCTGACTCGTCGTCTTCTCTGACCGACAATCACGAGACTGCCGCTTTCGCCATTCTGGAGGCGATGCTTGCGCTACAAGAGGGTAATTTCACCAAAAAACTCCCGTCCAACTGGACCGGTGTGTACGGCAAGATTGCGGACACTTTCAATGATGTGCTCAGCATCAACCAGAGGCGCGCACAGGAGACCACGCGCATCTGCCGCGTGGTGGGCAAGGAAGGAAAACTCAAGCAGCGCCTCCGCGTGCCGGGCCTCGTGGGTGGATGGGCTGCGGAAGTGGAATCGCTAAACGAACTCATGGATGACCTGGTGCGCCCAACCACGGACGTGACCCGCACCATCGGCGCCGTAGCGCAGGGCGACCTGAGCCAGGCCATGACCTTGGAAGTGGATGGCCGTGCGCTGGAGGGTGAGTTCCTCGTCTCCGCCCGACTGGTGAATCGCATGATCGAGCAGCTCTCGGTCTTCACCTCGGAGGTGACTCGCGTGGCCCGAGAAGTGGGCACTGAAGGCA
>JAEYUU010000186.1 GCA_023429545.1 Verrucomicrobiota bacterium | reverse complement strand
CTTGATGCGGTGCGCTACGGCGGACGCGTCAGCCTCATCGGCGTGCTCACGGGATTCGAGGGCACCGTGAATCCATGGCCCATCATCGCCCGCCGTCTCACCGGTCAGGGCATCTACGTGGGCAATCGCGAGCACATGGAAGCCATGTTGCGCGCCATCGACCTGCACAAGCTGCAGCCGGTGATCGACAGGGTGTTCCCGTTCGAGGAAGCCCGCGCCGCGTTTGAGCACATGGCTGCCGGAGCGCACTTCGGGAAGATTGTGATCCGCGTGTAGCTGGCGAGTTGAGTTATCCGTGCCGCTAGTTATCGGTGATGCACCAAAACGTCCGGTAAACCGCTTATTCCGGCCGAGATTTTATTAACCTTGAAGCGTACACTTTTTTTCTTGTTCCTACTCGCCTTCGTGGGGGCCGTGCATGCTGCGCCAGCGGGCCCTGAATCCACGGTCAAGGCGTTTGAGACGGCCGTGGCAAAGCGCGACGTCAATGGTGCAATGCTCTGCATTGCGCGGTTTCCGACAGTCGGCGAAGAACACTTAAAGCAGTGGTTGACCAAGGTCATTGACGCAGAGGACGGAACACGCACACAAATCCTCGGAAGCAAAGAGGTGGGCGAATGTGCGGTTGTGGCAGTCCTTTCTTCTCCCCGGGACCCGGATCCTTTCTACCTCTTAAAACAAGAGGGGGAGTGGAGAATTCTTCCGCGAGCCACCCGATTCGATTACCCATTCTTCGGATTCTCCGCCTCCATTATCGCCGAATTCCGAAGCCTCGAAGACTGGTATCGGCAAAAAGTGGGCAAGCCTCCAAAGGTCGATTGAAGTGGTTGAGCGAGTTCGTCGCTTTGCACACATGAACCGTTGGTTCAGGTTGCCTACACTTTCCCACCCACCGTACAGAACCGCTCCCAGGCCCGCAGCTTGCGCGCCTGTTCGATTCCTTGCGGCGTGGACTTCAGCAGGTCCAGATAGATCTGCGCATCACTCGCGAGAGGCAAATCGAGATCCAGGTGCTGCTGCAGGATGCTGACAAAGCGGTAAGAGGGTTGTGCTTCCAGAAACACGCCCTCATCGTCCGGCACATAAAGCCACAAGCCACCGGGGGCAGGTGCCGTTTCATCCTCGGGTCGCAGATCCATCTGCTCCAGCGCCGTGGCATCGGGCATGGCGGAGAGATAGGCCGCCACGGAATCGTCCGGCGACTCAGCCGGCGCTCCCTCAGGATGGCGCAGGCTCGCGGCAAACTGCCGGGTGAAGGCTATCTGGATGTTCTGTGATTTTGCCCAGGCACGCAAGGTGTGGGCCACCTCAAGCGGACTGCGTTCGTCCGTCGCAAAGTGTACGGATTGCGTGCGTGCTTCGAAATTGTCAGAGGCCGCCCAGGCATCCAGCAGGCGCGGCAGATCCCGCACCTGGAGGTCACGCTGCTCTGCCCGCACCGCAAACCCCTGGGTGATGAGATGCTGGGCGATGCGTGAAACAAGTCCTGCACTGGCGTGCGCGCGTGCCACCACTTCACGCTGGCTCCAGAGACGGGTGGCATCCGTGAGCAGCGTGCGCAGGATGCGGGCGCTCTTGCCGGCGAAGATGTTGCGGGGCTCCACCTCGAACTTGAAAGCGCGACCCGGCAGAGCTGCGCGGTCCACCAGCAGGCCCGGCGCGCGCAGCAGGGCACGGCCATTCAGGTCCACTACGGAGAGGCGGCGCTGCTTGCAGGTGTCCAGCATGCGAGCGGTGAGTTCTGCCGTCAGCAGCAAGGGAGGCGGGCTTCCCTCGGGGACGCGAATTTTTCCCAGCCGTGCCTGACTTGGTCGCACCTCGTACACGGGGGTGAAGGCCTGCGTGTGCCCTTCCACATCCAGTTCTAAGAAGGGGATGGGGTCCGAGGCGGGGGTTTTCGGAATGGACCAGCGCAGGTCTGGATCCTCCGGCAGCAACTGCGCGAAGTGAGTGATGAGTTCCGAAAGTTCGCGCACCGGCGTAACCATCTTCTTTGATTTGATCTTGGAGGAAGGGGGGACCGGTCCCCGCGACTCATGCGATGCCCAGGATTCGAAGAAGCCCTGATCCTCCTCATTCGCGTCTCGCGGAACAGGGGGCGCTGCAGGCTGGACGAGGAGCGAGGCGAGCTTCACGGGAGGGTCAGCCTAGCGGAACTCGCGGGAATTGGCGAGGGGTTTTGCCACCCACTAGAGGTCTTGATATTTAACCTCTCAGAAGGCGTGTGTCCTTGGCAAGTGGGCCCCTTGTGTCTACTCTGCATCTGTATAACCAAAACTCAGTCCGCACCTCTCACATGGTCCCACCTATGACTGGCTTTTCATGGCTTCATCTCGTTGCTGGTCTGATAGGAGTTGGATGGCACTGTGCGGACCTGCGAGCTGCTGATCTCCCGGGCAAGCCACGCACAGCAGTGCCCGATGGCGCCATTTTAGCCATGGTCTGGGCTCCGCCATTTGAGGCCCGCATTGAGTCGGCCATCGCAGCGGCCGCGGCAAAAGGTGCCACTGAACTCCCCCTGGAACTTCAGGCGGAGACGAGGACGTTTCGTTTCGATACCACAAGCGGCTCATGGAAACCCACGGGGGAGAGGACCTCCACCACACTCGAGATCAATAATCTACTCGCGGAGGATTACCGCCTTGGATATCACCCGCTGGTGTCCACGTGGTTCCCCTCCCACGAGTCAGACATGGAGCAAATGAGATTGCTGACGCAGGAGGAGCGCCATTCCAGGTTTGGTCCTGTGGCTGTGAGACAGCGTATTTCGAGTGCCTTGGGGAGTGAACCCGCGCGCAAGACGAACCGGGTGGAGATTCTTCCTGCAGAGGAAGCCTATTCACTCACGATGCATGCCCACACCTTCCTGACTTTCACCCTGTGGGGCATGGAGCGCTACCTCGGAAGAAGTCTCGCTGGCGAAATCGTGGGGCCGTCGTGGACACAGCGCAAGGTGGAGGAGACAGCGGACTCGCTGTCGCTCACCCTGATGGACCACTATAACACCGAGCATCTGGTGTTTGATAAAAGGAAGGGGTTTGCGGTGAGCCTTCGCGAGCACAAGACCCAGCTCTGTGGCAGCGGCGAGCCTGTCACCTGGAGATACGAAATCATGGCGCATCAACCTGTGTCGGACGGCGTGTACCTTCCGAAGTCGGCAGTCTTCACCGAGTTTCGCAAGGATGCACCCGTCCGAAAGATTGAATATCGAATGACCGCATGGCGCCGCCTTGAAACGCCGGTCGCGCTAAATTTGACCTTTGAGGAGGGTACGTTCGTGATTGATAGAAGGCCCGGTAAGGGCACACAGAAGCCTGGCAGGTGACGCGCCGGAACTTCTGCGCGAGAATGTCGGGGCGCGACCCGTTCATGAATTCGTTCCCGGCTTTCTTTCTATCAAGCGATCCCATGACCGAACTTCCTTCCCTGCCACGAGTTTTCGCTTCCCTGATTTTCGGGATGCTGACAGCTCTCACTGCGGTGCAGGTACACGGGCAGACCCCACGTACATCGGCTCCAGTTTCCCCCACATCCGCCGATGCCCCCCCTCATCCCGGTCTCACCGAGTACATGGGCCGCACGGTGGCGCAGACCATGCACTACACGGGCGCGGCATGGCTCATCCGCACAAAGCGGGATCGTGAAGAAGCAGCCACGCTCATGCGCGCGAAGCTGGAGCTGAAGCCTGGCATGATGGTGTGCGACCTCGGTTGCGGCAATGGCTACCACACCTTCCCCATGGCCAAAGAAGTTGCGCCCTCCGGCAAGGTGTATGGCGTGGAGATTCAGGAGCCGTACCTGAAGATGCTGGAAGAGGCGGCGAAGAAGCAGGAGGTGAGCAACTTCGTACCCGTGCTGGGTCTTCTGCATGACCCCAAGCTTCCCGACAACACCTTCGACCTCATCCTCCTGGTGGATGTGTACCACGAGTTCTCCCACCCCGTGGAGATGCTCGCCGCCATGCGCAAGGCGCTGAAGCCAGACGGGAAGCTGGTGCTGGTGGAGTACCGCGCGGAGGATGAGTCCGTGCCCATCAAGCCGGAGCACAAAATGACCAAGGCCCAGATCAACAAGGAGCTTGCCGCGAACGGATTCACCTGCGTGAAGGAGTTCGACGAGTTGCCCTGGCAGCACATGATGTGGTTCGGCAAGACGCCGTAGGGG
>JAEYUU010000180.1 GCA_023429545.1 Verrucomicrobiota bacterium | reverse complement strand
ATGACCGCGCGTTCGACCTCAGCATTCACGACAACGGATCCGGATTCGATACATCACACAAATCTGATGGGAGCGGACTGGCCAATATGAAACACCGCGCTGAAACATTGCACGGTCACATGGAACTCGCCACGGTGCCAGGACGCGGGACCACGATCACCTTGAACGCCCTCCTCCACTGACAACTCATGGACACACCCGATCCGAAGCACATCTGGGTGGTGGAAGACCACGCGCCTTTCCGTCGCACGCTGGGCAAGGTGCTGAACGCCGAGCAGGGCTTGCGTTGCGCGCGGGAGTTCGACTCCTGCGAGGCGGCACTGCAGGCCCTTGAAAATGATGCGGAGCGGAAGCCCGACATCATCCTGCTGGATGTGGGACTGCCGGGCATGAACGGGCTGGAGGGCATCCGTCACTTTCGGGAGCGCTGCCCACAGACATTGGTAATCATCCTCACGGTCTTCGAAGATGACGAGAAAATCTTCCAGGCCATCTGCGCGGGAGCCTCCGGCTATCTCCTCAAAACGGCCGGGGCGGACGCCATCGTGCAGGCCATCCGGGATGCCCTCGCCGGAGGCTCCCCGATGAATCCACGCATCGCGCGGCGCGTGCTGGAAATGTTCTCCCGTCTGGCGCCCAAGAAATCAGACTACGGACTGAGCGAGCGCGAGCAGGAGATTCTGCAGCACATGGTGAAAGGCCTCATCAAAAAAGAAATCGCCGACCGGCTGCAGCTCAGCGTGCACACCGTGGATACCTACCTGCGCCGCATCTACGAGAAGCTCGAGGTGAATACGCGCACCGGCGCCGTGGCCAAGGCGCTAAAGGAAGGACTTGTCTAGCAGGGACGGAAGTTGCCATGTCACGCGGATGCGTGGCATGCAATGGCACGAAGGACCGTTAATGTCCGTGATGCTTCGTCTTCTGTCTTCCCTCGCCGCCCTGGGTCTTGCCGCCCCGCTGTATGGTGCTCCGGTGGACTTTGCGCGGGACGTACGCCCCATCTTCGTGAAGCACTGCTATGAGTGCCATGGAGCGGAGAAGCAGAAGAGTGGTTTCCGGCTGGATGTAAAACAGGAGGCCTTCAACGGTGGCGATGGCCATGCGCCCAATCTGCTGGCGGGGAATAGCGCCGGGAGTCCCCTCTATCGCTTCGTCAGCGGCACGGATGACAAGGTGCAGATGCCACCCAAGTCGAAAGGACCTGGCCCGAGCCCGGCGGAGATCGCGACCATCAAGCAGTGGTTGGATGAGGGCGCTGTCTGGCCTGATGGCATCGACACCGCGCAGGTGGAGGACCGGATGGACTGGTGGGCATTCAAGCCCTTGCAGAAGCCATCCGTGAAAATGCTGCCGGAGGGCAGGTCCGCCGTCACGCAACGGAATGCGATCGATGGCTTCGTTCAAGCCAGGCTGCGCGAGCAGGGCGCGGAGCCTTCCCCCGCGGCAGATGCCCGTACGTTGATCCGCCGCTTGAGTTATGACCTCATTGGCCTGCCACCTTCCCCGGAAGAGGTGGGAACGTTTGTGCGCGAACAAGCATCCCCTGATGCCACGATCAGGGAAAAGAGCTATGAGGCGCTGGTGGACCGTCTTCTCGCCTCCCCCCGTCACGGGGAGCGCTGGGCGCGGCACTGGCTGGACCTGGTGCACTACGGTGAGACCCATGGCTATGACAAGGACAAGCCCCGCCCGAATGCGTGGCCCTACCGCGACTATGTGATCCGCGCCTTCAACGAAGACCGGCCCTATGCCCGCTTCGTGGAGGAACAGATCGCCGGCGATGTCCTGCACCCGGGAAGCCCAGACAGCATCGTCGCCTTGGGCTTCATCGCAGCAGGACCTTGGGACTACATCGGCCATGCCGAGGTGCCGGAGTCCAAAATCGATGGCAAAATCGCCCGTCATCTGGATCGCGATGACATGGTGCAGAACACCATGGGCGCCTTCACTTCGCTTACGGTCGGCTGCGCGCAATGTCACAACCACAAGTTCGATCCCGTTTCCCAAGAGGACTACTATGCCCTGCAAGCTGTCTTCGCAGCCCTGGATCGGGCAGACAGGAAATACTTCGCCGATCCCGCGCTCACGAGGCGCTTCAATGCTTTGGAGCATAAGAAACGCGAGCTGACAGCGCAGCAGAGAGGACTCGACGACAAGCTGAAGGCACTCGGGGGCAAGGCTCTCGCCAAGCTCGACGAGCGCATTGAGGCGGCGAAGAAACAGGGCAAGGGGAACCTGCGCGCGGAATTCGGCTACCACAGCAGCATCTCGCCGACTCAAGAAAACTCCAAATGGGTGCAGGTGGACCTCGGTCACAGTGCTGTCCTCGACCGGATTGTGCTGCGTCCCTGCTACGATGACTTCAATGCCATCGGCGCGGGATTCGGATTCCCGCTGCGCTACCGGGTGGAAGCATCGGACGATGCGACATTCAAACGCGGCGTCACCTCCATCGTGGCCCATGAAACAAACGATGTGCCGGGTCCGGGCACCGCTCCTGTGATGATCCAGGCGAATGGCGCCACGGCACGATACATCCGGGTCACCGCCACGAAGCTGGCGCCACGCAAAGGAGACTTCATTTTTGCCCTAGCAGAGGTCCAGGCTCATGACACCACGGGCCGCAATGTGGCCGAGGGCGCCGCCGTCACGGCGCTGGATTCCATCGAGGCTCCTCCGCGCTGGAGAAAGGCCAATCTCGTGGACGCCATCTCGCCCGTGGCGGATGAATCCGGAGTACTCACGACGCTTCAGGCGGACCGTGAGAAACTTCTCTCCACGCTCGGTGAGGCATCCCTGCATCGCGACCTGGCGCGGGTGAAGCAGGACCTCTCGGCAACCAGCAGGGAGCTGGGTGCATTCCCCGAGCCTGATGTGGTGTACGCGGGAACGATACACCACGGCTCGGGAGCGTTCGCCGGCACCGGATCATCCAACGGCAGGCCCCGGCCCATCCACCTGCTGAGACGGGGCGATGTGAAGACGCCAGCCCAGGAGGTGAGCGCAGGCACGGTCTCCGCCATATCTACGAAGTACCACCTGTCAGCGAGATTCGAGCTTGCTGAACCTGACAACGAAGGAGCCCGTCGTGCCGCCCTCGCAAAATGGATCACGAACCGGGACAATCCCCTGACCTGGCGCAGCATCGTGAACCGCGTATGGCAGCACCACTTTGGCCGGGCCCTGGTGGACACGCCGAATGACTTCGGGCGCATGGGGGCGAAACCCACTCACCCGGAACTGCTGGACTGGCTCGCGGTGACTTTCAGGGATGACATGCAGGGCTCGCTGAAGCAGTTGCACAAGCTCATCGTCATGAGCCACACCTACCGGCAGGCATCCCATGCTCCACGCACGGATGACATCGCGACGCGTGATGGCGACAACCTGCTGCTCTGGCGGCAGAACCGGCGAAAGCTCGATGCCGAGAGCATTCGGGACTCGGTGTTATCCCTCTCAGGCAAGCTGGACCTCACCATGGGCGGCCCGAGCTTCCAGGACTTCGTCATCGAGAAGCCGCAGCACTCCCCGCACTACGAGTACAGCCTGCATGATCCCAACGATCCAAAGTCCCATCGCAGGAGCATCTACCGCTTCATCGTACGCTCGCAGCAGCAGCCCTTCATGACCACACTTGATTGCGCAGATCCCTCCATGCGGGTGGACAAGCGCAACGAGTCCATCAGCCCGCTACAGGCTCTAACTTTGATGAACAACGGCCTCACCGTGGCCATGGCGGACCATTTCGCCACTCGCGTGCAGCGCGAGGCCAGCGGCATCGGAGCCCAGGTCCAACACGCGGTGTCACTGGCGCTCTGCCGGCCTGCAACGCCAGACGAGATCAAGCTTCTCAGTTCGTATGCGCAGCAGCATGGCCTGGCCAATCTCTGCAGGCTTTTGATGAACCTGAATGAATTCACCTTCGTGGATTGAAGAATATGAAGATTCCATCTGCCATCCCGCACCGTCCGATGACCCGTCGCGAATTGCTGGCCACCAGTGGCCAGGGTTTTGGCGGCCTCGCGCTGGCATCACTCATGAGTAGCGAAGGCCTTCTTGCCTCGGCCCCGGCCCGCTCCGCGGATCGTCCTCCAAAGGCGCGCCGCATCATCCAGCTATTCATGGCGGGTGCGGCAAGCCACGTGGATCTTTTCGACTACAAGCCCGAGCTCGTGAAGCGTCATGGTGAGGCATCGGACTTCGGAGAGAAGGTGGAGGCTTTTCAGAATGGACTCGGCCCGTGGAAAAAGCCGGTGTGGGACTTCCGCCCCTACGGGCGCAGTGGCAAGATGATCAGCGACGCCGTGGCGCCGCTCGGGGACTGTGTCGACGACATTGCCTTTGTGCATAATCTGGTGGGCAAGACCGGCGTGCATTCCCAAGGCACCCTGCTGCAGGCCACGGGATTCAACCTGCCCGGTTTCCCCGGCATGGGGTCATGGGTGAGTTATGGTCTCGGCTCCCTGAGCGAGAATCTGCCGGCCTTTGTGGTGCTGCCGGATCATCGCGGGTTCGCATCCAATGGGCCCAAGAACTGGGATGCCGCATTCCTCCCCTCCCAGCACGCGGGCACGGTGATCTATCCCGGTGCGGAGACTCCGATCTCGGATCTCTTCCCCCACAAATCGGGCCGCTACATCACCCCGCGTTCAGATTCCGACGGGCTGTCGTTGCTCGCTCAGATGAACCAGAAGCATGCTGCGTTTCGTGAAGAAGATGCACGCCTGGAGTCGCGCATCCGCAGCTACGAACTCGCTGCGAAGATGCAACTCGCTGCTCCTGAGGCACTCGATATTTCCCGCGAGCCCGCCTACATCCGCGAGATGTACGGCATCCGCAATGGTGGCAGTGCGTGGCCCTCGGAAATCAATCCCGCGGAAGAGGCGGACATCATGGGCCGCAAGTGCCTGGCCGCGCGGCGACTCCTGGAGCGTGGAGTGCGCTTCGTGCAGATCTGGAGCGGCAACGACAATGGCTTCCCCCGGCGCAATTGGGACTCGCATGAGGATATTGAGCGTGATCACGGGCCGCTCGCCTGGGGCATGGCCAAGGCGGTGAGCGCGCTCATCCGCGACTTGAAGCAGCGCGGACTCCTGGAGGACACGATCATCCTGTGGACCACGGAGTTCGGCCGGATGCCCAGCACGCAGGGTGGTAAAGGGCGGGATCACAATCCGTATGTTTTCACGAACTGGCTCTGCGGAGGCGGCATCAAGGGGGGCCTCACGCACGGCGAAAGCGACCAGTGGGGCTACAAGCCGCTCGACCGCGCCAGTCCCA
Organism: Verrucomicrobiota bacterium; assembly: GCA_023429545.1. Taxonomy (GTDB): domain Bacteria; phylum Verrucomicrobiota; class Verrucomicrobiia; order Verrucomicrobiales; family Verrucomicrobiaceae; genus Roseimicrobium. Next base: position 2,123 of record JAEYUU010000180.1, on the reverse strand, counting down.
CGATGGTGTATGACATTCACGCCACCATGCTGCACCTGCTGGGCATCAATCATGAGAAGCTCACGGTCCGGCACAACGGCATCGACCGGCGCCTCACGGATGTGCATGGGCATGTGATTCGTGAGTTGCTCGCCTGACACCTTCGTCGGAATAGGCGGCAGTCTTGTGGCGTATTGGCCTCATGAAGCGCCACCTCCTCATCCTGTCATGTCTCAGCATCGCTGCATGGTCTCAGTCCCAGGAAACAGCACGGCCTCCTGACCGCGAGCCCGCCGGCATCCAGCGCGTGGTCGCTGTAAAGGATGTGTGCGCGTGGCCCAATCTCACGCTGATGAAGGATGGCAGCATCGTGGCCGTGCTGCACAACAAACCTTCCCACGGCGGCATGGAGGGAGACGTGGAGTGCTGGGCCAGCAAGGACGGCACCCAGTGGGAGAAGCGCAGCGTCATCACCCAGCACGAGCCGGACACCATCCGCATGAATCACGCGGCTGGCCTCGCGACGAATGGGGATCTCCTCGTGCTCTGCTCCGGATGGACGAACCTCAAGCAGCCCGAGCGCCCCAAGCAGGCGAAATTCCGTGACGCCGTCATCGCCAATTGGGTCATGCGCTCCGCCGATGGAGGCCGCACCTGGGCGAAACGCACCGGCTTCCCCGCCGCGGAGCCGGGCTGGACGGAGCACATCCCCTTCGGCGACATCTGGGTGGCGGAGGACGGCACCCTGCGCACCTCGACGTATCAGGGCAAGTACGCTGACCCTTCAAAGAATTCCAAGACCAGCGGCTGGCGATCATGGTGCTTCCGCAGCGACGATGATGGAAACACCTGGAAGGCCATGTCCATCATCGGCCCCAAGCACAACGAAACAGACATTTTCCACCTCGGCGGGAAGCGTTGGATGGCCGCGGCGCGTATCGACGCCATAGAACTCTTCACCTCGGAGGATGATGGCGCCACCTGGGCCAGGCCGCAGCGCGTCACCCAGCGCAATGAAATCAACGGCCACCTGATGCGCCTCAAGGATGGGCGTCTGCTCCTGAGCTACGGTGTCCGCATCAAAGGCAAAGAGGGCGTGTGCACCAAGTTCAGCAGTGATGATGGGAAGACGTGGGGCGCACCGGTTCGCCTCGCCACGAGCGGGGACAACGACTGCGGGTATCCCTCCAGCGTGCAGCGCGCAGATGGGACCATCGTCACCGCCTACTACGCAAGAAAGGCACCCGAACACGATGGCTATCACATGGGAATGGCGATTTGGACTCCGCCCGCGGGTGGAAAATAGGATGACGGTCCTTTCTTCACGGTCAGGCGCCAGCGCATGCGGTGAATGCACTGCTGCGATGGCGTGCGTCACAACAGGGTGTCGGCACACATGCATCCTGCATGTGCCTCTCTCTGCCATCCTCACCTCGGAACTTGACCCGCCGGGCCCTGTTCCGCGTGTGCATGGCTGGCTTTGGGATGCCGGCGTGCGCGGACATGAAAAACTCCACCGCCACCTACGGCGCCAAGGTGAAGTATTCTCAGGGCGCCACGATTCACTATCCGGACTTTGACCTCACCTACATCGGCACGCGCAAGGAGGCATCAAAAGTTTACCCGCGTGGATTCACGTACGAAGACTTTCGCGTCGAACGCGGCTCAGACACTGTCACGGTATCATGGAGTTCAGGCACTGGACTCATCGCTCCGCGCCAGTTTGAGTTCGGGGGGCAGAAGTACCAGCTCATGCTGGTCCACGGCGGTCCTGCGGGCAAGCTGAAGGACCATGAACTGGTCGTGTCCAAAGCGTGAGCGTCCCCATCACCATCCCCTTCTAATGAATGCCCTGCGTTTCCGCTGCAGCTGCACCCGCCGCCGATTTCTCAGCCTGAGCCTAGTTGCCTTTGCCATGCCAGCCTGCAGTTCAGGCCGGGGCAGCGGTTCCGCGTACGGGACCAAGGTGAAGTTCAGCAAAGGAGCGACACTGAGCTTTTCGGACTTTGACCTGACATACACCGGCATCAGGAAGGTACCCTCATCCGCATATCCGAGGGGCTTCACCTTTCACGACTTCGAAGCGGCGCGCGGGGGGACCATCAAGAGGGTTTCCTGGAGTTCAGGCACCGGCGACATCGGGC
>JAEYUU010000174.1 GCA_023429545.1 Verrucomicrobiota bacterium | reverse complement strand
GCACCAGGGCGCGTCGCTCTACGGCAACTTCGGCGACTACTTCGTGAAGCTGCACGGCAAGGAGCTGAGCTACACCAACGTGCTGGACATCGAGAGCGCGGCCGCCATCGCGCTGGAGTTCCGCCGTCCCACCGTGGCCATTCTCAAGCACACCAATCCCTGCGGCGTGGGCTGCGCGGATGAAGACCTGCGCGAAGCATGGGAGAAGGCCTTTGAGACGGACCGGCAGGCGCCCTTCGGCGGCGTGGTTGTAATCAATCGCCCCATGAACATGGCTCTGGCCAAGGTCATCGGTGAAATCTTCACCGATGTGATCATCGCGCCGGATTACGAGTCCGATGCGCGCGCGCACTTGCAGAAGAAGAAGAATCTCCGTCTGATGCAGATGCTTCCCAGTGTGCAGGAAGCGCTGAGGCAGCCGGTCATCAAGTCCGCTCCGGGCGGCCTCATGGTCATGGACAGCGACTCGAAGGCCCTCGGCCTCGACGCCATCGAGAGCAAGGTCAAGACCGAGCGTCCTCCCACCAAGGAAGAGATTGAAGCCATGCGGTTCGCGTGGCGCGTGGTGAAGAATGTGAAGTCCAATGCCATCGTCTTCGCGTCCCACGATCGCACGCTGGGCATTGGCGCGGGCCAGATGAGCCGCGTGGATTCCTGCCGCATTGCCATCATGAAGGCGAAGGATGCCGGATTGTCCCTGGAAGGCAGCGCCGTGGGCAGCGACGCCTTCTTCCCCTTCCCCGATGGCCTGGTGACATGCGCGGAAGCCGGCGCCACCTGCGCCATCCAGCCGGGAGGTTCTGTGAAGGACCCTGAAGTCATCGCCGCTGCCAATGCGCACAAGATGGCCATGGTCTTTACCGGCTACCGTCACTTCAAGCACTAGCACCAGCACCAGCCCGCAGGGTCATGCTTCATCTCGGAGTCAATATCGATCACGTGGCAACGCTGCGCCAGGCGCGCTATGCCACCATGCTGAATTCGCCCAACGCGGAGCCCGTGCTGCTGGAAGCGGCACGGGAATCCGAGGCGGCCGGCGCGCATAGTATCACGGTTCACCTGCGCGCGGACCGCAGGCACATCCAGGACGCTGATGTCTACCTGCTCAAGCGTGAACTGAAGGTGAAGCTGAACCTGGAGATGGGGAATACGCCGGAGATCCTGGACATTGCCCTGGAGGTGAAGCCGGACTTCGTATGCCTCGTTCCGGAGCACCGGAAGGAAATCACCACGGAAGGGGGACTCGATGTCCCTTCCCACGCTGCGGCCCTGAAGGAGACCACCACCCGGCTGAAGGCCGCCGGCATTCGCGTGAGCTTCTTTGTCGATCCCGTGCGCGATCACATGTACGCCGCGGCGGATTGCGGAGCGGACATGGTGGAGCTGCACACCGGAACGTTTGCCAATGCCGCTGGCGCCGACCGTGGTGTCGAGGTGGCCCGTCTTGTGGAGGCCGCCGCGCTGGCACATGATCTCGGTCTCCAGGTGAATGCCGGCCACGGCCTGACCACGCGGAATGTGCGCGACCTCTTCGCTGTGCCGCATCTCGCGGAGCTCAATATCGGGCATCACCTTGTATCACAAGCCATCACCATCGGATTGCGTGCCTCCATTGGCGAGATGCTCACGGTGATGGAAGAATATCAGGGCTGAGTGCCTGCGCGTCCCCGCCTCTGCTCGTGACACCGGACATCGATCCCCAGCAGGTCCCCGACCTTGTCTCCAGCAATGTCCGCCGTCCCGCGCTGGCCGTGGGAGTGGGCATTGATCTGGTGGAGGTGGATCGCATCCAGGCACTGCTGGAGAAAAACGGGGATCGCTTCAAGCAGCGCGTCTATACCGCGGGTGAGATTGCCTATTGCGATAGCTGCGCGGAGTCAGCGATGCACTACGCGGCCCGGTTCGCTGCCAAGGAGGCCGTGGCCAAGGCGCTCGGCACTGGCTTTGCGGAAGGCGTGGGCTGGGCGGACATAGAGGTGCTGCGGGGAGGGAGCGGTGCGCCCACGGTGGCATTGCATGGAGGCGCTGCACGGGTGGCGGCACAGGCCGGAGTCACCCGGGTGCTGCTGAGCCTTACCCACACGCGCACCACGGCGGGCGCGAGCGCGTTGTTGTTGAGCGACATCTAGGTGACTTCGGTGTTGCACTGGGTTGTATTTGCTCGACCCACTGCGGCTTTTCGCTACGGTGAGTGAGATTTTTTCGAATTCATTCATGAGCGAACCTGACTCCCATTTCTTTCAGCCTCCCAGCTTGGAAGAGCTGGCTGCACTGTTGCCGTCCTATGAGATGATGGACTTTCTGGCACAGGGCGGCATGGGTGCCGTGTACCTGGCCAAGCAGATCTCGCTCGACCGCCTCGTGGCCATCAAGGTTCTGCCGCCCTCCTGGGGAGCGGAGAAGGGCTACGCCCAGCGCTTCCAGACAGAAGCGCGTGCCATGGCGAAGCTGCGGCACAACCACATCGTGGGCGTGTATGACTTCGGTATCACCTCCGATGGCCATCTTTACCTGGTGATGGAATACGTGGAGGGACAGACCGTGCACGACATGATCCGTCTGCGCAGGCTTCCCGTGCCGAAAGTGCAGGGCATCGCGCTGCAATTGTGTGATGCCATCCAGTACGCGCACGAGCATGGCATCCTCCACCGGGATCTGAAGCCAGGAAACGTGATGGTGGACAAGCATGGCCAGGTGAAGGTCATGGACTTCGGCCTGGCGCGCCGCGCGGAGGCGGCCGTGGAGGAGGAGTCTCTCGGCACGCCGGAGTACACAGCGCCGGAGATTCTCGTCCAGGGTGCGCTGATCGATCACCGCGCGGATATCTATGCGCTGGGCATCGTGTTTCAGCAGATGCTCACCGGGCACGTGCCGCGCCAGCCTCGCGAGCCGCTCTCGGAGCATGGGGTCTATGATCCAGCATGGGAGCCGCTGATCGCGAAGGCTGCCGCCACGAATGCGGGGGCCCGGTTCCAAACCATGCGCGACCTGCGCGAGGCCGTGGCCCAGGTGGGCAAGCCTGCTCCTCGCGTGGGGCCTGCCCGGCGCATCCAGGGGGGGCCGTCTGTCTCCTCACATCACGCGCCACCACCTCCGCAGAAATCCGGCGCACCAATGCTGCCCATCATGGTCTCGTTGGTGGTGATTGGTGTGGGAGTATTTTGGTGGCAGCAAAACAAGAAGGAACTCGGAGTCGGAGATGGCGCCAGTTCCACGGGACAAACTTCGGACTCCGGCGCAAGCACGCGGAGCACGGCTGGAGACGTCAACGCCGGTGGGGGCGGCGGTGCCCCGGTAGGCACTGGTGCAGGCAGCGTTCCAAGTGCCAATGCCGCGCAGGGTCAGGCCATGCTTTCCGGGGCAGGTGGGTTCGAGTTGCCAGAAGTCCCCGCTGGACACGTCTTCAAATTTGAAGGGGCTCATAAAGACAAGGTCCATTCCCTGCAGTTGCTGCCCGATCAACGTCGCGTGGCCACGGCCAGCGCCGATGGCACTGTGGGCCTGTGGGATCTCCCCTCAGGCCGCCTCATCCGCAGTCTGGGCCCGGTGCCCGGCATGGTGCTGAAAGTGGCATTGAGCGCGGACGGAAAGTACCTCGCAGCCTGCGGGGACAACTACAAGGCCTACCTGTGGACAATCGACGATCTCATCAGTGAACCGACGAAGTCCCTGGACCTCAAGGCCCGTACGGCGAACTGCATCGAATTCTCCGCGGACGGTGAGACGATCTTGATCGGCACCCAGGACCCGGCGCAAACGCTGGTGGCATGGTCGTGGAAACAGGACAGGGATGAGGTGATCCCCGGATTCCGCTCGCCAGTCGCCGGCCTGCAGATCCGTCCCGGCGATGCTGACGGATTCGTGGCGAGCGGCACTCGACGGGATGGCGAAAAGTGGGCGCTCGATCTCTGGTACGGACACGTCTCCCGTCGGTCCCTGGTGAAGCAGTGGCCGGATCCTCCCGCAC
>JAEYUU010000164.1 GCA_023429545.1 Verrucomicrobiota bacterium | reverse complement strand
CCAGCGAAGAAAGCCGTTATTTGACCGCCCAGACGCTCCTCGTGGACGGCGGCATCAGTGGTGGCGCCACGCGGGCACTGCCGAGGAAGAAGTAAGTGGCTCAGGGGAAAGGGATAAGAGAAAAGGGGCAACGGGCTATGTTCTCCTGCCCCGGCGTTTGATTTGCGAAAAGCGCCGGATGACGCATGATGAACGCCCCATCTATGCCTGAAGACGTCATCTCCAATGTCCTAGCCGAGCGATACGCCACCGCCCCGATGAGAGCCATCTGGTCTGGCGAAGGGAAGGTACGGCTGGAGCGCGAGCTGTGGATCGCGGTGATGAAGGCCCAGAAGGATCTTGGCATCGGCATCCCCGAAGGCGTGATCGAGAGCTACGAGCGCGTGAAGGACCAGGTGAACCTGGAAAGCATCATGCAGCGCGAGCGCGTGACCCGGCACGACGTGAAGGCGCGCATCGAGGAGTTCTGCGACCTCGCGGGCCACGAACACATTCACAAGGGCATGACCAGCCGTGACCTCACGGAGAATGTGGAGCAACTCCAGGTCTTCCGGGCGCTGCAGCTCATCCGGGACAAGAGCGTGGCCGCGCTGGTGAAGTTCGCTGCCAGGGCGCGTGAGACCCGGGACATCCCCTTCACGGCCCGCACGCACAATGTGGCGGCCCAGGTCACCACGGTGGGCAAGCGTATTGCCATGTTCGGCGAGGAGATGCTCGGCGGCCTGCAGCAGTTGGAGAACGTGATCGCCACCTATCCCGCCCGCGGGCTGAAGGGTGCCGTGGGCACGCGGCTGGACCAGATCAGTCTCTTCGGCGGAGACGCCACCCAGGCACGCGCGCTGGACGAGAAGATTGTCGCGCATCTCGGCCTGCCTGCCGCCTTGGATGCCGTGGGCCAGGTGTACCCCCGCAGCCTCGACTTCCGCGTGATCAGCGCCCTGTGCGATCTCGCCAGCGGTCCCGGTGATTTTGCCAGGACGCTCCGCCTCATGGCAGGACATGAACTGGCGAGCGAAGGCTTTGCCAAGGGGCAAGTGGGGTCTTCAGCCATGCCTCACAAGATGAACAGCCGCTCCTGCGAGCGCGTCAACGGCCTGCACGTCGTATTGAAGGGCTACCTCGCCATGGCAGCCGGCCTTGCCGGGGACCAGTGGAACGAAGGTGACGTTTCCTGCTCCGTGGTACGCCGTGTGATGCTTCCGGATGCCTTCCTCGCCATGGATGGCCTTCTTGAGACGCTGCTCACGGTGCTGAACCAGATGGAGGTTTTTGAGGCGGTGGTGGCGCAGGAACTCCAGCGTTACCTGCCCTTCCTTCTCACCACGACGGTGCTCATGGAAGCCGTGAAAACCAGCGCGGGCCGCGAGGAAGCCCACGAAGCCATCAAGGAACATGCCGTGGCCGTGGCGAAGGATCTCCGCACTGGGAAAGCCAGCACGAACGACCTCTTCAAACGCCTGGCAGCCGACTCCCGTCTGGGCCTCTCCGCGAAGCAGTTCGACGCGGTCTTCGAGCAGGGCCGGGCGAACTCCGGAGATGCCGCCGCGCAGGTGAACCACTTCGGCGAAAAGGTCGCCAGCCTGGCAGGCAAGCACCCGGCGGCGGCCTCCTACGAGCCGGGTTCCATTCTCTGAAAGCCCGCAGTTTGGTGTTTTCACCGGAGCGGAAACAAGGCATCATCCTTCAACTCCTGCTCAATTTCCGCGTCCAATCCTCCCTTTTTCCCAGAGTTACTGCCATCCCATCGCATGAAAATAGTCGCCATCATTCTCACCTGCACCCTGCTCGGCGTCATGGGCTGGCTGGTGCTGGATGCACGCTCGGAAGCGCGAGGTGCCCGCAACCAGATGGAAATGTTGCGCCGCGAGCGCGGAGGTGATGCCGATCCAGCCCAAACCACGGGCGTGAATCCACAAGACGCCGGTGCCGGAAAAGAGCAGCTGCGTCTGGCTCTGTTGGCGCGCAATCAAGGTGCAGGCAGCAATATCCCTCCGCCCCTTGGCCGGCCCGCGTCTCCCGCCGGCTATCCCATGCCCACTGATGTGGCCAGAGGTTCGGCTGGCTCCATTCCAGGGTCGCTGAATCCGCCGACGATGAATCCGGTGGACATCGCGCCCCCTCCCATGAGCCCGCGTCAGCGGATGATTTCCGCCGCGCCCGTGCTGGCAAAGGTGACGGAGTACCAGAAAGAATTTGGGTTCGTGGTGATCAACGCTGGCACCAAACGCAAACTGGAGAAGGACATGACTTTCGCCATCCGTCGCGGCAGCGCCATCATCGGCCGCATCAAGGTCACCGAAGTGAGCGACGAAGGCTCCGTGGCAGACCTTCCCGTGAGTTCCGTACCTCCGGGCGTGTCGATTGAAGTGGGTGACGAGGTCATCCAGGACATGCCACCTGAAGCCTGACCGATGGCATCGCGACGCGTGGTCATCCAAGCTCCACGCGAAGTGCCTGGACGCGCATGAAGCAGCGGCTGGATCAACTGCTAGTAGTGCGAGGCCTGTGTGAGTCACGGGAAAAGGGCAAGCGGCTCATCCTTGCCGGAGATGTGCTGGTGAACGACGAGCCGGTCACCAAGGCGGGACAACTCGTGCCCGAGGATGCCGAAATCCGCATCAAAGCCCAACCGAAGTATGTGAGCCGGGGCGGATTCAAGCTTGAAGGCGCGCTGGAACATTTTGGCATCGACATCGCTGGGAAGGTTTGCCTCGATGTGGGAGCCTCCACCGGCGGCTTCACTGACTGTCTCCTGCAGCGCGGCGCCGCGAAGGTGTATGCCTTCGACGTCGGCACCAATCAACTCGTGTGGAAGCTGCGTAGCGATCCCCGGGTGATCTCGCGCGAGAACTGCAACGTGCGCCATCTCCAGAAGGAGGACGTGCCCGAGCCGGTGGATATGATTGTGGCGGATGTCTCGTTCATCTCGCTCACCCTGGTGCTGCCGCCTGCGTTCCAGACCCTCCAGCAGAACGGGCAGGCCGTGGTACTGATCAAGCCCCAGTTTGAGCTCAGTAAGGAGGAGGTCGGACGTGGCGGCATCGTGCGCGAGAAGGCCCTGCACGAGAAGGCCTGCAAGAAAATCGAAGACTTCGTGCGCGCGCAGCCCGGCTGGGAATGGCGAGGCCTCATGGAGTCGCCCATTCAGGGCACGGATGGCAACCGGGAGTTTCTGGCCTGGATTGGACTGGCTGCGAAATCGTGATCCAGTCGGTGGAGGGAATACTCGTCCCGTGAAAGACTGCCTCGCGCGGTGAGTTTCTGAGCACCGACAAAGCTTTGCTTGGCTCCCATGAAGGCGCTCTTTATCCTCACCTCCTTTTTCGCTGTCGCGCTGCTCTCCGCTCAAGAGGCCAAACCCATCCGCGTAGCGCTCTACGATGACGCGGGATCCACAGGAAAGGGCGTACCTTGCGTGACGGAACTACTGGGGAAAGACGCCTCCTTCAAACTCACTGTCTTCAAAGGTTCTGAGATCGCCTCCGGTGCCCTCAAAGACTTCGACGTGGTGATCTTCACCGGGGGCAGCGGCAGCAAGCAGGCCGCGGGTTTGGGCGAGGCGGGCAGGGCGGAGGTGCGCAAATTCGTGGAAAACGGCGGAGGCTATCTGGGCATCTGCGCGGGGGCGTATCTCG
>JAEYUU010000130.1 GCA_023429545.1 Verrucomicrobiota bacterium | reverse complement strand
GGGCTCTGTCACTCCGGCGTCTCTGGATGTGACGGACACCACGGCGCTGGAAGCTTTCGTTGCGGAAAACTTCGCCATACACGGCGTGCCTGATGGACTTGCCGTTCTCACCTACGCCTCCACATCGAAGCGCCTGGCGGATCTCACGGTGAATGATTTCGACCGGGTGAATCACGGCAATCTCACGGCCACCTTCATGCTGGCCCGCGCGGTGGGGCAGCAGATGGCGGACCACGGCGATGGGAGCATGGTGCTCTTCTCCAGCATGTACGGCTCTGTGTCCCCCGACCCATCCATGTATGAGGCGCCGTCGAACCCCAACCCCATCGAGTACGGCGTGGGCAAGGCGGGCATCCAGCAGATGGCGCGCTACTTTGCCGTGCACTGGGGGCGCCAAGGCGTGCGCTGCAACAGCATCTCTCCCGGACCGTTCCCCAATCCGGTCGTCCAGCGCGATCAACCCGGGTTTGTAGAACGGCTCGCGGCGAGGGTGCCGCTCGGTCGCGTCGGTCAAGCGGACGAGATTGCTGGCTCCGTCGCATTCCTTCTTGGCAATGGCTCCACTTACATCACCGGTCAGAACCTCGCGGTGGATGGCGGGTGGACTTCGTGGTAATCCCCTGCCTCCACCCCCCAGTACCATACGATATTCTCACACCATGATCATTGACTGCCACAACCACATCGGAGCTGACATGCTGTTCTACCTCCATGGCGACTTCCCCTATGCCCAGCAGATGGTGGATATGCTGCAGGAAGGCGGGGCGCTCGGGGTGACGCACTGGGTCGTGTTTCCCTTCGTCTCGTATGCGGCGATGGACGTCACGGGCTTCCGCACGGGCGAGGTGCGCTTCGGCTCCGGCACCGCACTGGAGACGGTGCCCTATGCCTTCGAAAATCGGCGCCTGCTGGAGGAATGCCAACGTCTCTTCCCGGAAGAGGGCAAGAGGACTCTGCCCTTCGTGATGGTGGATCCCATGCGGGACACCGGCGTGCAGGCGCGGGAGTTGGAGAAGCTGCGGGAGGAATACCGCTTCCACGGCATCAAGATCCAGAGCACCATCATCCAGTCGGACATCAAACGCCTGGCGCACGAGGGCAGCATCTTCCTCGATCTGGCCCGCGCGTGGGACATTCCGTTCCTCATCCACAGCAGCGTGGCGGAGAGCGACATCTGGGCGCAGGCGCATGACATCATCGATATCGCAGAGGCGAATCCGGACATCCGCTTCTGCGCCGCGCACTCGTGCCGTTATGACAAGGAATGCCTGGATCGCATCCAGGCCCTGCCGAACGCATGGTTCGACTGCTCCGCGCACTGCATCCACTGCAAGGGAGTGGTGGACGGTCTTCCGTATGTGGCACCGAAGGAGCGCCGCTTCGACACGGATTACACCGATCCTGCCCGGGTGATTGCCGACCTCGCGGCAGCCTACCCCAGCAAATTCCTCTGGGGCAGCGATTCTCCCTTCTACAGCTACGCGGCAGAGATCAATGACCAGGTGGTGAAACTCATCAGCACGTATGAAGCGGAGGTCACCGCCCTGAAGAAGTGTGGCGAAGAACTAGTGCAACGGGTTGCCGGGGTGAACACCCGCGCTTATCTCAAGCTCCAAGATGAAAGCATTCTCGCTTGAAGGGCGCTCGGCGCTGGTCACCGGATCGTCGCAGGGCATTGGACTCGCGGCAGGGCTTGCGTTGAGAGAGGCGGGCGCGCAGGTCGTGTTCCATGGACTGGATGCAAGACCTGGCGAGGTGCCTGGGGACTCTGCCTATGTACAGGGCGATCTGCTGGCGGAGGATGCGAGCGAGTCGCTGGTGACGCAGGCCCTTGATGCCGCTCCATCGCTCGACATCCTCGTGTGCAATGCGGGCAGCTTTTTTGATTTGCCGGTGCTGGAGATGACTCGCGAGCGCTGGGACCGCACGATGAACCTCAACGTGCGCGCGTCCTTCTTCCTGGCACAGGCGTTTGCGCGACGACTGGTGGAGGAGAAGCGCTCCGGCTGCATCGTCATTACAGCCAGTACCAATGGATTCCAGGCGGAGGCAGATTCCTGTGCCTACGACTCCAGCAAAGGCGCCCTGGTGATGCTCACGCGCTCGCTGGCCGTGTCTCTGGCGCCCCACGGCATTCGTGTGAATGGCATCGCTCCCGGGCTCATCCGCACCCCGCTGACCAGCGTGTGGATGCAGCCGCAGTCCGTGGACCTGCTGGCACACTATGAGAAGAAGATTCTGCTGGGCCGTGTGGGCGCGCCGGAGGATTGCTCTGGCGCCGTGGTGTTCCTTTGCTCAGATGCCGCACGCTACATCACCGGAGAAATCATGGTGATTGATGGGGGGCTGACGGTGACGCAGATCGGGAGGAGGTGAGCCAGCCCACGCCCATGGTGATGAAGGTGCCGATCATGGTGTACCAGAGGAAAGAGACCCAGGGCTTCTGTCCGCCTGCTGCTTCGGGGGGAAGCGAGGACACGTAAAGCTCCTGAAGATACAGACCAAGCACGGCGACAAAACCCGCGAGGCAGCCGATCAGTGCGCCCTTGGTATTCGCTCTTTTTGTAAACATCCCGAGGAAGAAGAGCCCCAGCATGGGTCCGCCAATGAGGCCGATGATGGCATTTACAGACTGCACCAGATTCCCCTTCATGGAGGCCACGGCGAAAGCGAGGGCCGTCACGAGAACTCCAAAAAGAAGCGTGTACCAGCGTGCGAGTCTGAGGAGACTACGCTCAGTCAGCTTGTCCGGACTGGACAGCGTCTGGTAGAAATCGCAGAGTGTGGCAGAGGTAAGGGAATTGATGCCTGCCGACGTGGTGGACATGCTGGCCGCAAAGATTGCGGCGATGAGCAGACCAGGCAATCCATCTGGCAATTGGGTGACAACAAAAAACGGGAGGATCTGATCCACCTTGTCCTTGTCGATGAAGCCCGCGGCAATAGGATCACCGTGCTGCTTATAGAACGCGTAGAGGACAAGGCCAGTGCCATAGAAAAGAAAGAGCACGGGCAGGACCATCCACAATTTGATCCATAGAGAGCGCCTCGCGTCGCGCAGGCTGCCGGCCGTGAGATAGCGCTGCACGGATACCTGGTCGGTGGCCATCTGCACCAAACTCAGAAAAGCACCACCAATGATCAGCCCCCAGAAAGTCACACGCTCACGCGGGTCGAAGGAAAAACTCACGTTGAATCTTCCGTCCGCAACTGCCGTGTCCCATACACCTGCAAGCCCTCCTGGAATCATGGATGCGGCGAGCCCGACGATTAATAACTGCCCGCCCAGCAGCACGAAAAATTGCAGAACATCAGTCCAGATGACGGCCTTCATGCCGCCGAAGACAGTATAAATGGTGGTAACTGATCCTGTGCACAAGATGGTAAACCAGAGTGGCATGCCGGTGACCTGCTTCAGCGCGAGTGCAGGTGCATACGTTGCGGCGGCCAGCCAAAGAAGAATTCGGAAAATGAACAATCCGGAGGCCATGTGGCGAACCGGCAGTGAAAATCGCTCCTGGAAATAGTGGTAAGCTGTGAAGTACCGGCTGTTGTAAAAAAACGGCAGCAGGTAAAGAGTGGTGAACGGAGTGGCGATGAAAAATGAAAGCGCGATCAGGGCAAAGGCGAACCCGTTCTTATACACCTCCGCCGGGCCGGCGAGATAGCTGATGCCTGAGAAAAGCGCGGCAAAAATTGTGATTGCCACCACAAAGCGATTCATCTTCTGCCCCGCGAGAAAGTAATCCTTCATCGTCTCCTGGCCGCGCGCCGAGAAAAGACCGATGGCAACCGAAGCAACGAGATAGACGCCGAAGATGGTGTAATCCAGCCAGGAAAAATTTGCCATCAAGGGCATACGCAAGCGTTGGCTCGACCTTGCGCTTCCACGGAAAATGTTTGTCCCGATTCCCATTGCACCCGCGGCGATGCCTCGCAGAGTCGCGCCATGTTTCGCCGCTCTCTGATTCTCGCCAAGATCCGCTCCGGTGGTGTCGCCCGCGTCTGCTCCACAGGCAATTTCATCCCCTTCTACCCGCACCTCGCGAAGCACGCCGGCTTTGATGCGGTGTGGGTGTGCGCGGAGCATCGCGCGTGGGACCCGCGCCAGATTGAAGCGATGATTCTTCAGCATCGGGCAGCGGACATCGACTGCGTATGGCGTCCGCCCACGCTGGAGCGCGCGCAGCTCTCCCGCCTGCTTGAGGACGGGGCCACGGCGTTGATGATTCCCATGGTGAACCGCGCGGAGCGTGCCAGGCAGTTGGTGATGGCAACGAAGTATCCGCCCCTGGGTGACCGCGGCCTGGATGGCGCAGGCGTGGATGCAGACTTTTGGGTGAACCGCGACCCGGACTACATCCAGAAGGCGAATACCGAAACCGCGCTCATCGTGCAGATCGAATCGCCGGAGACGCTCGACAACGTCGATGAGATTGCTGCCGTGCCAGGGGTGGACCTTGTTTTCATGGGACCAGGCGACCTCTCGCTGCGGTTGGGCTGCCAGCCGTCCATCCAGGATCCCGTGCTGCGGCCCGCCATCGAACGCATGGCTGCCGCATGCAGGAAGCACGGCAAGCCCTGGGGCTTCCCTGTGGGTACCGCTGAGGACGCGCGTATCGCCGTAGAAATGGGCTGCCAGTTTCTGAACTACGGCAGCGATTTTGCCTCGGTCATGAGCCACCTCGGCCAGTGTGGCAGGGACCTCGACGCTTTGCTCGGTTCGGCAGGCAGCGCAGCCGGACCTGCCGCAGTTGTCCCGTAACGCAAGGTTGCGCGTCCGCCTTCGTATCCCACTCATGCCCGCCACTGAAACCTCGCTGCCCTACACCGACACCAAGCCGGTGGGCGCGGCGGATTTCTACTTTGCCATCAATGCCACGTTTCAATTCGTGCTGCGAAGGCTCGGCATGGAAGGTCTGCGACGCTACTGGACGGAGCTCGGCGCGCAATACCACGCCCCAGTGACGGAGCGGTGGCAGGCGGGCGGGATGAGTGCCATTGCGCGGCATTGGCGGGATTTTTTCAAAGCGGAGCCCGGCGCGGTCGTGGAGGTGAGCGAATCCCGCGATGAAGTACGGCTGGAGGTGAAGGTGTGCCCGCTCATCAAGCATTTGCGCGACAACCATCGCCCGATGGTCCCCTGCCTCTGCCAGCACTGCTACTTTGTAAGCGAGGCCATGGCAGCGCCTGCCGGATACACGGTGCGGCTCACTGGCGGCAATGGGAGCTGCACCCAGCGCTTCCTGAAGCGCGAGGCTGGCGCGGAACCCCAGAAGCTGGAGGACATTCTGGAGGCCGTATGATTGGCGCATACGACTTCTGCGGCCACTACGAGTGGACCTTTGGCTGGTTGGAAAAGGAGGGCGGGCATGCCCTGGTGCGCCACTACTGGGAGGAAGCCATCGCGAAAGACTCCCAGCAGCACGCTGCAACTACGATTGTGTCCGGCGGCATCGAAGGGATGAAAAAGTACTGGCATCACACGCTGGATGAAGAGGCCGCAGGTTATGCCATGACCGCGCATGAGGATGTGCTCCGCATCGACATGCACGCGTGTCCCTCAAAGGGGTTTCTCATCCGGAACAAGCTCGTGCAATACCGTGACTACTGCGATCATTGCATGGGCTGGATCGGGCCGGTGATGCAACAGGCTGGCTTTGTGGTGGATCATGAGCACAATCATCGCGGCCAGTGCTGGTGGGAGATGCGACGTGTGGAAGACAAAACTCCACCAAGCCAGCCCGGGGA